>JANMAD010000321.1:0-11720 GCA_031359515.1 Acidobacteriota bacterium
GTCGTGCTGCAAGCGATGGACGCCGCCGGCAAGGACGGCACCATCCGCCACGTCATGTCCGGCGTCAACCCGCAAGGTACGCAGGTCTTCTCCTTCAAAGGCCCTTCGGCCGAAGACCTCGATCACGATTACCTCTGGCGCTCGTTCAAAGCGCTGCCGGAGCGCGGGCGCATCGGCATCTTCAATCGCTCGTATTACGAAGAGTGTCTGGTGGTGCGTGTCCACCCGGAGTATTTGAACTTGCAGCAATTGCCACCGGAAGCGAAGGGCAAGAATATCTGGAAGCGGCGCTTTCAAGAGATCAACAACTTCGAGCGTTATCTCGTGCGTAACGGCATCTTGATCCTGAAGTTCTATCTCAACGTCTCGAAAGAAGAGCAACGCAATCGCTTTCTCGCGCGCATCAACACGCCGGAGAAGAATTGGAAGTTCTCTTTGAACGACGCCAAAGAGCGTGGCTATTGGGATGATTACATGTCTGCTTTCGAGGACATGTTCCAGCACACCAGCACGCGGTGGGCCCCCTGGCACATCATCCCGGCCGACAACAAATGGTTCACACGCGCGGCCGTTGCCGATGTGATCATTACGAAGCTCAAATCGCTCGACCTTCAGTATCCGGCGGTCAGCGAAGAGCACATGAAGAACCTGCTGCGCGCGAAAGAGTTGCTTGAAAGCGAAGCGCCATGAGGATATAACCCGGCCCGGCAGCCGCCCATGAACCACGAAGCCATACGGATTTACGCGCACTCAGCTAACAGGCACTTCACGCTGAGCCGATGCGTATGGCTTCGTGGTTAAATATTTTTCACCCGCCAATGTCTTAACTTAGCCCCATGACACAGACGAGCGAGGATTTTCGGGGCACGGAGCGTTTTGAATTACGCCGCCGGTTGGGGGCGGGCGGGATGGGCGTTGTCTATGAGGCCTACGACCGCGAGCGCGAGCGGATCGTCGCATTGAAGACGCTCCTGCGCGCGAGCGCGGACGACCTCTATCGCTTTAAGCGCGAGTTTCGCGCCCTCGCCGACGTGGCGCATACGAACCTCGTCTCGCTCTACGAGTTGATGTCCGACGGCACGTATTGGTTTTTTACGATGGAGCTTGTGCCGGGCGTTAACTTTCTCGCATACGTGCGCGAAGAGGTAGCGGGCGGCGCACCCGCTTCGTTGACCAACGAGTTGCCGACCTTGCTCACCTCCCACGAGCCGACCGACCCGTCATCAAATCTCAACTACGATACGCCTACTAGAAACTCACACAACCCTGTTCGCTCGTACGAAACAATCCCCTCGCTGCAATTGCAAACTGCGCCGACCGTCACCCGTTGCAATCTCACCCGTTTGCGCGCGGCCTTACGCCAACTCGCCGAAGGCGTCCACGTCTTGCACGAGACCGATCAGTTGCATCGCGACATTAAACCCTCCAACGTGCTGGTCACACCTGAAGGGCGCGTCGTGCTGCTCGACTTCGGTCTCATCTTAGAGACGACCGCGCCGGAGTTGCGCATGGGGCGCGGTCTCGCCGGCACGCCCGCCTACATGTCGCCCGAACAGGTCACCAGCCAGTCGCTCACGAAGGCCAGCGATTGGTACAACGTCGGCGTCATCCTTTATGAAGCGCTGACGGGTCGCCTGCCCTTCAACGGCACTCTCCTCGAAGTGCTGGAACAGAAGCAGCAGACCGAACCGCCGCCCGCGAGCGCGCTCGTCCCCAACATTCCCGCCGATCTTAATACGCTCTGCATCGAGTTGTTGCGCCGCGATCCGGCCGCGCGCCCCACAGGGCAGGAAATTCTCAGACGACTCACGAGTGAGGCAGCGGGACAAGCACCCGTGCCGCGCGCCGCCGAGGCATCCGCGCCGTCCGCAATCTTTTCTGCCGCCGACGCGGACGAGCCGTTCGTCGGGCGCGCAGAGCAATTACAGGCGCTCGACAATGCCTACGCAGCGAGCAAGCAGGGCCAAGCGGTTAGCATCTACGTGCATGGCACATCGGGCATGGGCAAGAGCGCGCTCAGCGCGTATTACCTCGCCGAGTTGCAGGAACGCGAGCGCGAATTAGTCATTCTTAAAGGGCGGTGTTATGAGCGCGAGTCTGTGCCCTATAAAGCGCTCGACGGTGTGGTGGACAGTCTGAGCAAGCACCTGATGCTCCTGCCTCCATCGCAGGTTGACGAACTGATGCCGGTTGATGCGTCCGCGCTCGCGCGTCTGTTCCCCGTCATCCTGCAAGTCGGCGCGATTAAAGTAGTGCCGCAACGCGAACAAATGCTGGCTGATCCGCTGGTGTTGCGCCGCCGCGCGTTCGCCGCCTTGCGCGAACTGCTTGCGCGCCTCGCCCTCCGGCAACCGCTCGTCGTCTTCATTGACGACTTGCATTGGGCGGACGCCGACAGCACTGCCCTGCTCGAAGATTTGCTGCGCCCGCCCGATGCGCCGCCGCTCTTGCTCATCGCCAGCTTCCGCAGCGAAGAGATCGCGCCGAAACCTTTTCTCACGCAATTGCTCAAGCATGTCAACGGCGCGAGTGCCCGCGAGTTGAAACTACAACCGCTGCCGGCCACTGAAGCGCGTGCGCTTGTTCGTTCGCTCTTGCCCTCTGCGCAGGCGGGGCCGCATTCATCCATCGGCGTGATCGTGCAAGAAGCGGGGGGCAATCCGCTCTTCCTCGAAGAACTAACGCGCTACGCGCTCTCAAGCGGGCGCAGCACGACGGCCGGTCTCTCGCTCGGCGAAATGATTATTGCGCGGCTCGCACAGCAGCCGCCGGCTGCGCGGCAATTGCTCGAAACATTATCTATCGCCGGGCGGCCGCTCCGCCCCGAAGTGGCCGCGCAAGCTTCAGGCATCACGATTGACGAAGCGCCGTTGATCGCATCCTTACGCGCGGGCCGCTTCTTGCGTAGCGGCGGGACAACACAACAGCTTGAGCTTTATCACGACCGCATCCGCGAGACCCTCGTCACCCGGCTCGACGGCGCGGCGATCCGGCAAATTCATCGCCGGCTCGCCGAGACGTTGACCGCGCGCGGGCACGATGATCCGGAAATTCTCTTCGAGCATTTTCTCGGCGCGGGCGAGACGGAATTGGCAGCCACGCTCGCCACGCTGGCCGCCAAGCGCGCCGTCTCTGCTCTGGCATTTGATCGCGCCGCGCATTTTTATCGCAAGGCGATAGACCTTGCGCCCGTCGCCGGCACAGATTTGCTCCCACTACAGATTCATCTTGGCGAAGCGTTGGCGAACGCAGGCCGCCCGGCTGAAGCGGCCGCTATCTATCGCGCCGCAGCGACCAAAGCGGAAGCGAATCAAGCGTTGGAACTACAACGACGTGCCGCTGAACAACTATTAGTCGGCGGGCACATCAACGAGGGCCTCGATGTGCTGCGCGGTGTGTTGGCCGTGGTCGGCTTCAAGCTCGCGCCTAATCAGCAACGCGCTCTGCTGTCGCTTTTGCGTCAACGGGCGCAACTCCGTCTGCGCGGGTTCAAGTTCACCGAGCGGGCCAGCAGCGCCATTTCGAAAGATGAGTTGTTGCGGATCGATACCTGTTGGGCCGTCGCCTCCGGGCTGGGGCTGGTGAATACGCTCCGCGCTTACGATTTTCAAACGCGCCACCTGCTGCTCGCCCTGCGCGCCGGCGAGTTATATCGCATCGCCCGCGCCATGTGTACCGAGGTTGGTTTCATTGCCGCCGCCGGCGGGCCAGCCGAGCGCACCGCCGCCCGCATCCTGGAACAAGCCGAAGCGCTCGCGCACCGCTCCGGTCATCCACACGCCATTAGCCTCGCCCTCTGGGCGCGCGGCATCGCGGCTTATTTGCTTGGCAACTGGACGACCGCGGCGATTTTTCTCGCCCGCGCGGCCGACATGTTGCGTGAGAAATGCACCGGCGTCACTTGGGAGTTGAACACCGCGCTGCGCTTCCAACTGAGCGCGCTGATGTTTCATGGCGCAGTCGGCGAGCTTGCCCGGCGCGTGCCGCTGCTGCTCGCGGCGGCGCAGGAACAAGGCAACCTGCTGGCCTCAACTGATCTGCGCACGCGCCTTAACACCGTCTGGCTCGCCAATGATCAACCTGACGCCGCGCGCCAAGAGGTGATCGACGCGATGCTCCAATGGCCGCAAGAGGGTTTTCACTTGCAGCACTACAGCGCGTTGCTCGCGCTCGTGCAGATCGAACTCTATACGGGCGACGGCATCGTCGCGTTGAAGCACATCACTGGTCAATGGCAGGCCCTGTCTCGCTCGATGCTACTGCGCGTCCAAGTCTTACGGCTCGAAGCGCGCCACTTGCGCGCACGTTGTGTGCTGGCGGCCATCGTGAGCGGCGCAAGCGGGGACGAACGCCTGTTCGCTGCTGCCGAACAATTAGCGCGCCAGATCGAACGCGAACAGATGGCGTGGGCGCGTCCGCTGGTCGCGCTTGTGCGCGCCAGCATCGCCGGTCTGCGCGGCGATAGCGCACGCGCCGGCGAACTCTGCGCTGTCGCTGTCGCCGGTTTCGAGGCCGCGCAGATGAATTTGTACGCGGCGGCCGCGCGTCGCCGGCTTGGTCAATTAACCGGTGGCGATGCGGGCCGGCAACTTATCGTTGAAGCGGACGTGTGGATGAATGAGCAAGGCGTCAGACAACCTGCGCGTTTGACGCGCGTGCTTGCGCCCGGCTTTTTCATCGGCGCGGAGAATTGAGATGGATAGCATCAAGACGATTGTTTACGAGAGGACGGGGCGGGTGGCGCGCATCACACTCAATCGGCCCGCGCGCGGCAACGGGATCACGCTTGAGCTACCAGCCGAGTTGGCCGCCTGTGTCGAAACGGCGAACCTCGACCCGGAAGTACACGTCATCCTGCTGGCCGGCAACGGCGCGGGGTTTTGCGCCGGTTATGATCTCGTCGAGTGCGCCGAGCAGAAGTTTGCCGACACCGCAACGGCCGATGCGGGCCGTATCGGCCGTGCGCCGGCCGGCTCGCCGCTCGACCCGCGCGTGCAGCAAGCTAATCACGATCCCGCGCAGCCGTGGGACGCGATGCTCGACTACGCGCTGATGAGTCGCAACGTGCGCGCGTTTATGAGCTTGTTCTACGGCGACAAACCGGTCGTCTGCAAGGTGCAGGGCTTCTGCATCGGCGGCGGCACGGACATCGCGCTCTGCGCCGACTTGCTCCTGATCGAAGACAAGGCGAAGTTCGGCTATCCGCCCGCGCGTGTCTGGGGCGCGCCGACGACCGCGCTCTGGGTTCACCGGCTCGGACTGCAAAAGGCCAAGCGCCTGCTCTTCACAGGCGATTGTCTGTCGGGGCGTGAAGCTCTTGAGTGGGGACTGGCCATAGAAGCGCCGACTCGTGCGCAACTGGATGAGCGTTGCGAACTGCTCGTCGAGCGTATCGCGCGCTTGCCCGTCAACCAGTTGATGATGATGAAGCTCCTGCTCAATCAAACCGTACAGGCGCAGGGATTACAAACCGCACAGACGCTTGGCACGTTATGCGACGGCATCGCGCGCCACACACGTGAGGGCTACGCCTTTCAACAACGCGCCGCCGAAGTGGGCTTCAAACAAGCTGTGCGCGAGCGCGACGAGCCGTTCGGCGATTTCGGCCGCACGCAGATTAAACCTTGACGCGGGCACGCGCCCGTTACTGGCCTCACCACTTTGCTGGAGCAAGGACAACACAATGATCTTCCACTCAGCCCATGCGGACATCAAGATTCCTCACGTAACTTTAACCGAGTTTGTTCTGGCCCGCGCAGGCGCGCGGGGTGATAAACCTGCGCTCATTGATAGCCCTACCGGGCGCACGCTCACTTATGCGCAGTTAGCCGCGCTCGTGCCGCGCGTGGCCGCAGGTCTCGCCGCACGCGGCTGCGGTAAGGGCGACGTGTGCGCCATCTTCAGCCCGAACCTGCCTGAGTATGCTGTGGCTTTTCACGCGGCCGCACTGATCGGAGCGGTCATAACCCCCGTCTATCCCCTCTACACGCCCGCCGAACTAGCGCGTCAACTCAACACAGTGGGTGCGCGCTATTTGTTTACCGCTGCGCCGTTCCTGCCGGTCGTTCAGGCCGCACGCGCGGAGACCAACGTGCGCGAGGTCTATGTCTTCGGCGCGAGCGCGGCCGGCGCGCAACCGTTCGAGCTATTGTTGGGCTACGGCGACACGCCCCCCCAAGTGGAGATCGATCCAGCGAATGATTTAGTCGCGCTGCCATTTTCGAGCGGCACGTCGGGACTGCCGAAGGGCGTGATGTTGACGCACCACAACATGGTGGCAAGCTTATCTCAGTTGGACGCGGTCGGCGCGATCAAGGAAACAGATCGGCTAATTTGCGTCGTCCCTTGCGCGCACCTCTATGGCTTGCACGTGATTATGAACTGTAGTTTATACGAGGGCGCAACCGTAGTGATGATGCCGCGTTTCGAGCCGGCGCAATTTCTTCAATTGCTGCAAGATTACCGCATCACGCGCGCTCCGCTCGTGCCGCCGCTCGTCCGTCTGCTCGCGCATCATCCGTTGGTCGCACAGTTCGATCTCTCGCACCTCAAGTATGTCCATTCGGGCGGCGCGCCGCTCAATGCGGCCGATGCGCTCGCCTGCGCAACACGCTTGCACTGTGGCGTCGGCTATGCTTACGGTCAGACAGAATCCAGCCCGCTCACGCACATGAGCGACCCGCACAGCGAGACGCCCGGGCAAGGCGCGGTCGGCTATCTTTTGCCGAATACCGAGTGCCGGATCGTGGATAGTGAGACGGGCATCGAGCTAGGCCCGCACGAGCGGGGCGAGGTGCGCACGCGCGGCCCACAGGTGATGCGCGGCTATCTGCATCAGCCGCAAGCGACAGCCGCTGCCTTCGACGAAGACGGTTGGCTCTGCACGGGCGACATCGGTTATACGGATGAGGACGGCCATTTGCACATCGTTGATCGACTTAAAGAGTTGATCAAATATCACGGTTTACAAGTTGCGCCGGCCGAGCTTGAAGCCGTGCTGCTCACACATCCGGCGGTGGCGGATGCGGCCGTGATTCCTAGTCAGGATGAAGAAGCAGGCGAAGTGCCGAAGGCCTTCGTCGTGCTACAAGGCGCGACGACGGCGACCGAGTTGATGGCGTTTGTGGCGGCGCGAGTCGCGCCCCAGAAGAAGGTGCGCCGCGTCGAGTTCATCGCGGAGATTCCCCGCTCGCCGTCCGGCAAAATCCTGCGCCGCATTCTGGTCGAGCGCGAACGGGCGCACGGGGTCTGAGAATACCTCTAGCGGCTTGCAATTGGGTGCGACTATAATCGCGGGCGTCTTGTCAGTACCGCCTGCGGTAGCGAGCGGGTGTGTAACTCAACGCCGACCCGCCCGCTACCGCAGGCGGTACTGACAGACAAGCCGTGTCTATGTGGTTTTGTACGGGGGTTTTTAGTTTAGTCAGCAGCGGTCGGCGCGGATTTGAATATGCCTGAATAAATCAACTCGGCGCTCAACTCGCCGCACGCGTCCGTGACCATCGTCGGCTGGAAATGACGCGCGTACTGCGCGGCGACACGAAACTTCGGCGTATACTGATCGTCGAGCGGCTCAGTCGTGCTAACGTAAGTGCGCGGTTGTTTATGGCGCATGCGCCAGTCTGCGCCCTTGAACGAATAAGTCAAATTCGGCGCGCAGATGATGGCTGCGTTCGTCAGTGCAAACGTCATCTGCATCTTCGTGAGCCGTGAACGATAGCGCCGCATGAAGCTCAACATGTGTTTGATAACGCGCACCCGATAGCCTGCCAAGCCTTCCACCGCGCGCATGAATTTAATCACCTCTGCGACGCCATCGAGCGGCTCCATCATGATCGTCAGCCCGTCCATGTCGCGCAGCTTCGTCTGCGGATAGATGCGGCGTGCGCGCAGACACTCGTAAAAGTATGGCGTGCCCAACAGCGGGATCGACATGGTCAGGAAACTCGGCAGCGTGATCTCCGGTGTGCCGGTGATGAACTTTAACTCGCGGCGCAAATCACTCACGCGGCGCGAAGTCGGATCAACCATCAGCCCGTAGCAGAAGACGATCCCGGCATCCAGGCATTTGCTGATCATCTCAACCTGCGGGTTCTTCGTGTTCTGTAGCTTATTAAAATCTTTCAGCCACTCAATGTCGAACGACTCGACGCCGCTGAATAATAGCTCGCAGCCCGCCTCGCGGCATTTCGTCAGATTCTCGGCCCGGGCGAAAAAGTCGTTCGTCACCAGACAGCCCCAAGCGCCGAACTGCCCGGCGGCGCGCTGCTCTTTAATCAATTCGAGCCGCGCGAAGAAATGTTTGCGGTCGCTGCCGTAGAAATTGTTGTCGATAAAGAGCACGTGTTTCTTGTAGCGCACGGCGTGCATCTGTTGGCGGATGTAATCAAGTTCGTAGGTCTGATAGCCGTGCCCTTCGCCGGTCAGGGCGCAGAACGAGCAACGGAAGTTGCAGTAACGGGTGGACTCGATTTGCGCCAGCCATGTGATCCAGTAGGCGAGATCGAAGCGTGGCAGCATGTCCGTCGCGGCATACTCTGCGCCAAAAACCGCGCGGGCGATGTCGCGCAATTCCTCTATATCGCCGAGACAGCAATAGTCGAAGAACTGCGCGGCGAGCCGGGGCAGTTGGCGCACGGGCGGGCCGCCGGCGACGACGACGACGCGCGGGTTCTTCGTCTTCGCATAAGCAGTCAAGTGCAACAGCCGGTCGAAACAGTTGGTCAAGCCGGTCAGCACGAGCATGTCGGGCCAGCCCAGCAACTGTTCATCTTCCAACGGCCCGGAAGTCAGTTCGTTATAGAGGCGCACGTCGCAGGTCGCGCGCTCGAACGCGCCGGCCAGATAAACGGGGCCCATCGCCTGCGGCACTTTAGTCGTGCGACGGATGGGCCGGCGCGTGTCGTCGAAATAGCAATTGACGATGAGCACGCGCTTCCGCTGCGTGGGGGAGACGCGGCGTTGCTCTGGCTTGGGTGTTGAGTTCACTTTGTCCGATCCTCTGGCTTTGATGAGCGAAGCGGGCTATTAGTGCGGGTCAGGCCGCAGCGCATCAAGCGCCATCGAAAGCCTGTGTGTAGGCCGCGGCCGCCGGTGGGCGACACGCTGAAGAACATGCGCAGGGTAGGCTGAAACGCTTTATCTGTCAATGAAATTGGGCACGCACAGTTGCCCTTTCACCCAAGCCTGCGATGTGTCCTGAAGTAGTCGCATCGTTATGTGAGCGATACTACGCAACCGCGCGCTGGAAATCTTTTAAGCGCGCTGAAAAAGTTCTTAAAATATTCTTAAAGCGCCGGCCGACCGGGATCATATAACAGCGGGAAGAATTGGCCGGCAATTTTGCGCCCGCTTGGGATCGGCGGCACACCGGCCAGTAAAGGCTCGTCCGTAGCCGACCTGACGCCATCGCGTATGACATTGATAACTGTGGCGCGGCGCGGACGGTCGGTATGATTGCTGTATGAGCCGTGCAACAGCATAGGGTGATGAAAGGAACATTCGCCGCGCCGCAACTCTATCGCCACCGGCTGGAACGCGCGCCGCTGTTCATTTGTGAGGACGGATCGGATCGCTTCCATATCGTCGGCCAGACCAGTGCGCGGCAAGAGCGGCCAGCGATGACTGCCCGGCACGTAATGGACGCAACCATTCGCGCGCGTCGAATCGTCGAGACCGATCCAGCAAGTCAGGTGGGCCGGCGGTTCGGTGCGCGTCCAGTAAGAATAGTCTTGATGCCAGGCGACCACGCCGCCATGCTGCGCCGGTTTGCAGAAAAGCTGATCATGCCAGAAGCGCACAGCCCCGCCGAGCAATTGCGCCGCCGGGACGGTTGCGCCCGGATGCCATAACAAATCGTGGAAGCCGGGCGCGATGCGCCACGCGCCGAGCGCATGGAATAACACGCCCGCCGGATCACCCGACTCGTTCGCATGAAACTCGTAGAAGAGTTCGTGATTGGGATGCGCCGGGTCGGTTAAGCTGCTCAGTTCTATGCACAGCTTATCCACTTGCTCGTCGGACAGCAGTCTCAAGCCTGAGAGATAGCCTTGCGCGTGGAAGGCTGCGATCTGTGCGGGCGTTAAGCAATATTGCGCCCACTCCGCCGGAGACGCCGGCAGCGTGAATAGATTGCTTACCAGACTATGCGTGTTTGAAAGGTCGGAGATCATTTACTTCGCGTCGCTCGTCTATAGATCATCAATCGCATTTCAACGGAACATTTTTATTGCGTCGGCGTCTAACATCACCAGCAAATAAAGCAAAGGTGAACTGACATAATGAGTAGGATACCGGAAAGCGCAAAAGTAAAAACCAAACCGCAGATTAATGTCACGCCCCTGATTGATGTGCTACTTGTACTGTTGATCATTTTCATGGTCATCTCGCCGCTCAAGCCTACGCGCTTCAAAGCGCTCGTGCCCGCCAAGCCGCAACCCGAACAACACGTCGAGCCGAACCCCCTGACACTCGTCGTTACGATGGATACTGCGGGGCGACTACGCTTGAATCAAGGCGAAATATTAGGCACGCCGGACGACATGAGCAGACTGACCATTTTACTCGAAGACACTTTTCGCCAGCGCGCCATTGGGCTACACGGTGCGCAGCTTCCAGTTGGGATAACGAGCTTCAACACCGTCTTCGTCAAAGCCCCGCGCACGATTCATTACGGCGAAGTGGCGCGCGTAATTGATGGCCTGAAGGGCGCGGGCGCACAGCCAATCGGCTTACAGATTGACGATCTTGAGTAGCTTAAAAAAGAGGCACACCCGCGCGAGGGGAGTTGCATCATATCCTCGATGAGCGAAGATAAGCGCAAAAACAGATCAACGCGGAAGCGGTTGCGGCAGATTCGCCAACGCATACGCCAACACCGCCATGGCCGCCGTGTTCTCTGCTAACTCGCGCGGCACGATCTTATCGAACGTATCCGCTGCCGTGTGGTGGTAATCGAAATAGGTGCGCGTATCCTGCCAGAGACCGAAGGCCGGCACGCCCGCGGCCGCGAGCGGCGAGATGTCGGCCTCCGTCCCATCAACCTGTCGCAACAACCCCGCGCCCTGACTATCCAAAGCTTTCGCGACCTGTTGCAGTAGCGCCATGATCTCGGTCTTGCCCATCACTTCAAAACCGAGCGGATGCCCTGCGCCGCGATCCGCTTCAATCGCCGCATAGTGGTTGGTGATCTCAGCCTGATGCTCACGCGCATATGTGCGCCCGCCGACCAGCCCGTTCTCTTCATTCATCCAGGCGATGAAACGGATTGTGCGCCGCGGCCGCAGCCGCAGTTGTTTGATCAGCTTGACCGTCGCCATCGCCATCCCCACGCCCGCCCCGTCGTCAATCGCGCCCGTGCCCAAATCCCAACTGTCCAGATGACCTGACACGATGACGAATTGTCCCGGCTGCTCGCTGCCTTTCAGATCGGCGATCACGTTGTAGCTGACCGTATCCGGCAACTGCTGCGGCGTCAGCGTCAGGCGCATACGCACCGTGCCTTGTTTGATGAGATAAGCGATCATGTCCGCGTCTTCGGCCGTGACGGCGGCGGCGGGAATACGGGGCGCGTCCTGCGCATAGCGCGTTGCGCCCGTGTGCGGCAGACGATAACTCACACCACCCACCGAACGCACTAACGCCGCGACCGCGCCCAGACGCGCCGCCGCGCTCGGCGCAGCCCCGCGATAAGCAACTGCCTGCCCGTAAGCTTCGCCGCC
>JANMAD010000439.1:0-2551 GCA_031359515.1 Acidobacteriota bacterium
GCAAGAATTTTCGTATAAGCTGGCAGCGAACTCCCGTTATTGACATCAGTCTCCTGTGTAAGCTCGGCAGCCGTTATATAATTGCGCGCAAGTTGCGCGGCGGGGCGTGTACTGCCGTGCGACTTGATAACAGCCAACTCACCTGCGCAGCAAGTTGGAGTCACAATTGCTGGTCATGATCACTGCCGGCACATTTATCGCGCACTACCGCATCATTGATCTGCTCGGCGCGGGCGGGATGGGCGCGGTCTATAAAGCGCGCGACGAAAAACTTCAGCGCATCGTGGCGCTGAAAGTGCTGTCGCCGGACGCCATCACACAGGAAGACCGCCGCCGTCGCTTCCTGCAAGAGGCGCAAGCCGCCTCAGCCTTGAATCATCCGCATATCCTCACCGTCTATGAGATTGGCGAAGCCGACGGCAAGCCTTACATGGTGATGGAATATGTGCAGGGCGAGACGCTGCGCCAGCGGATCGCCGCCCGCGCGCTCGCTATCAAAGATGTGCTCGACATTGCGTTACAGGTCGCCGCAGGGTTAGCCAAAGCGCACGAGCATGGCATCGTCCATCGTGATTTGAAGCCGGAGAACCTGATGGTGAACGGCGATGGCTTCGCGAAGATTCTGGACTTCGGACTGGCGAAGCTCATCGCGCGGCGGCAGAGCGCGTTGACAGCCAACAGCACGGAGAAGACGCTCCTGCAAGTCAACACGCAGGCCGGGATGATTCTGGGCACGATCAATTATATGTCGCCGGAGCAGCTACAGGGGCAGCGCGTTGATCGGCGCAGCGACATCTTTGCCTTCGGCATCGTGCTATATGAAATGGCGACGGGTATGTGTCCGTTCGCCAGCAAAAATAAGATCGACACGATGCACGCGATCCTACACCAAGAGCCGTCGCCGCCGCACACGATCAAAGCCGGGTTGCCGCTCGACCTGCAACGGATTCTCGCAAAAGCATTGGCCAAAGCGCCGAAGGAACGCTATCAAACGATCAAAGAGCTTGCGACCGATCTCAAGGCGCTCAAGCGCGAACTTGAATCGGGCCGCGCTCTCGTCGTGCCGGGCAAAACCAGACTCGTCCTCAAGCGCATCGCTGCGCCGCCGCCGCATGCGCCCCGCATTGATTACGCGCGGGAGTTGAACGAAGCACAGTACCGCGCGGTGACGACGCTTGAGGGGCCCGTACTGATCGTCGCCGGGGCGGGCACGGGCAAGACGCGCACGCTCGTCTATCGCGTCGCGCGGCTGGTGGAGACCGGCGTCCGGCCTGAATCCGTCTTGCTCTTGACCTTTACGCGCCGCGCGGCGACGAGCATGCTCTCGCGCGCGGCAGCGCTGGCCGATGAACGCTGCCGCCGCGTCTCCGGCGGCACGTTCCACTCAACGGCGCACACTATCCTGCGCAAGTATCCTGAACTGACGGATGTCCAGCGCACCTTCACCGTGTTGGACTCAAGCGACACGGACGATCTGATCGACTTGCTGCGCCGCCAGATGCGCTTCACCGGCAAAGAGCGGCGCTTCCCGCGCAAGCGCACCATCTGCGCGATCTACAGCATGGCGGCCAACAAACTGCTGCCGTTGGAAGTTGTGCTTAAACGCCACTACCCGCAGTTCGCCGACTTGCGCCCAGAGCTTGCCGAGTTGTTCAAGACGTTTGACGCCTACAAGCGCACACGCCACATGCTGACTTACGACGACCTGCTCGTGCGTCTGCTTGAATCGCTCGCCGCCAGCACAGAGTTGTGCCAGCGACTCGCCGAGCAGTATCGCTACATCATGGTGGACGAGTATCAGGACACCAACAAGTTGCAGGCGCAGATCGTGCGTCTGATGAGTGCCACGCATGACAACGTGGCCGTGGTTGGCGACGAGGCGCAATCGATCTATTCATTTCGCGGCGCGAGCTTTCAGAACATGTTGGAGTTTCCCAAACTCTTCCCGGCCGCGCAGATCATCAAGCTGGAAGAGAATTATCGCAGCACGCAGCCCGTCCTCGATGTCGCCAACGCGATCATCAGCGCTGCGCCGGAAGGCTACGCGAAACGTCTGTTCTCAAGCATGACGGACGGGCCCGCGCCCTTGCTCGTCAGTGCGCGCGACGAGAACGAGCAATCGCGTTTCATCGCCGAGCGCATCGCGGAGTTGCGCGCGGACGGCGTGCCGCTCCAGGAGATCGCGGTGCTATTTCGCGCCAGTTCACACTCGTTCGATCTTGAGATCGAGTTGGGCAAACAGGGCATTCCGTTTCGCAAGTTCGGCGGCATCAAGTTCGCCGAATCCGCGCACGTGAAAGACACGCTCGCGTTTCTGCGCGTTGCGCTCAACCCGGCAGACACGCTCGCGTGGTTTCGCACGCTCAAGCTGATCGATCACATCGGCGACGCGACGGTCGAACAGATACTCGATCATCTCGGCGTAGAGCGCAGAGAATTTCGCACGACGAAGACGAAAGAGACTCTGTTCGCGCGGCTGAAACAGTTTCCCGCACGGGCCGGTTATCAAGCGCAACTGATCAAGCTGGCGCACGTGTTGCGCACCATCGTC
>JANMAD010000351.1:0-33923 GCA_031359515.1 Acidobacteriota bacterium
GACAGCAGCAGATGATGAGGGCGGCGGTGATGCCCAGTAGGGCTGTGCGCAAAGTGGACATGGGGATAACCTCCTTCTGCCTGGATGAGGTGCTTCGCCGCACAACGCAGCACAATATAAGGGCGGCTAGATTGTAGAGACGCGGAGGCTAAGCACAAGACTCTAAAACTAGCCAGCGGACGAACCGTTAGGGCGCATAGGCTATACTAAGGCGGCAGCGGGAGTCAATTAATAATTCTGCAACCGCGTCGGAACAGTAAGCTATGTCATAACTTGCCGGGCGGGTTGTCACCCGATGCACTCTCTTAGCCGAACGGCTCATCAATTGATTTGCTCTGCGGTGTGAAAAACTTCGGCCCTTGCGCGGTGATGTAGAGACAGTCTTCCAGCCGTATGCCGAACTCGCCGTAGATCACCACCGTCGGCTCATCGCTAAAGCACATGCCCGGCTGAATCGGCGTCTTGTTGCCGCGCACGAAGTTCGTCCATTCGTGCCCGTCGAGACCTATGCCGTGCCCCGTGCGATGCGGCAGCCCCGGCGTTTTATAATCGGGGCCGAAGCCTGCATCGGTGATCACTTTGCGCGCCGCCGCGTCAACCGCTTCACATGGCGCGCCGACCTGCGCCGCCGCAAAGCCTGCGTCCTGCGCCTTACGCTCCAACTCCCAAATCTCACGTTGCCGCACGGTGGGTTTGCCGAAGACGAACGTGCGCGTGATGTCCGACTGATAACCTTCGACGCTGCAACCGCCGTCCATCAACACCACGTCGCCGTCTTTCAATTGCTGCGGCGTGCTGCTGCCATGCGGAAAGGCCGTGTATTTGCCGAAGCTGACAAAGATGCCGCCGCTCACGCCGAGCGCGCGAAAGGCCGCCGCGCAGTTGCCGGAGAATTCATCCTGCGTCATCCCGGCGCGCATGCTCTCGTAAGTGGCCTTGTACGCCACGAGCGTGATGTCGTTGGCGCGCTGCATCAACGCCAATTCGGCGGGCGATTTGAACATACGGCAACCGGCCGTGACCGGCGTCGCGCTGACGAACTGCACATTGGGCGCGGCCTGGCGCAGTCCATCGAAGAGAAAAAAGCGCACACGCTCTTCGATGCCCACCCGATTGGTGCGCAAACCACGCTCGCGCAAAACTTCGGCCACGCGCCCATAAGGACTCGCATCCTCTTCCCACGTGCGCACGTCGTTGCCGAACCTGATCAACTCGCGCGCCCGATCCTCTTCAAACTTCGGACAGACCCACGCGATCTCGCCGCGCGCCGGGATGATCAAGGCAAACATGCGCTCGCTCGTGCCCCAACGCATGCCCGTGAAATAGAACATGCTCGTGCCCGGCTCCAGATAGATCGCATCGAGCTTATGCTCCGCCATCAACCGCCGCGCTTTCGCTATGCGCGCCCGCCGCTCGTCGTCCGAGATCGGCACGACGCCAGCCGTCATCTTCTGCAACTGCCGGAGCGGCGGCGGCGCATCAGCGCGTTGCGCCCACACCTCCGGGCCGGCCAAGGCCAAACCGGCCATGCCAACGGAGCGACGCAAAAAATCTCTTCTATCGGTACACATCATGCGCGCCATGCTATCCGACCGAGTTGCCAAGAGACAAGACCGCACTCAACCGCAAATGAATTTAGTCCGGCCCTGCTGTTTCAATAGCACCTACTTCACCAGCAGCGGCTATTGATTTTCAAAGTCGTGCAGGGCTATGAATCGCAAAGGCTTTCAGCAACAGAAAGTTTAGCCTATTATCTTCTTTAGCTGGCTGTCACGGCCCATCTTGGCCTAGAATGAATCAATTGCCCAGGGCCAATCTTTAGCGCTTTCTAAGAAGTCTTTTAAGAGCTCTTGCGGTGGCGAACCAAACCGTCCGTTTTCGCATAAGCCCAAGCCTTTCCCTGTGCGTTGATATAGGCCGCGATGCAATCAAAACTCAGGCTCGCGTTTCAGTGATTGACTGCGACGCATTGGTTTGCCCCATGATCTGGCCCGGATGACGCAAGACCTGTCAGCCAACACAACTCTGGCGCATTACCGTATCGTCGCTAAAATCGGCGCGGGCGGGATGGGCGAAGTTTTTCTGGCGGAAGATTCACGCTTGCGGCGCAAAGTCGCGCTGAAACTTTTGCCCCCGGAATTCACTCACGATAAGCAACGGTTGCATCGCTTTGAGCAGGAGGCGCAAACCGCTTCGGCCCTCAATCATCCGAACATCGTCACCATTTATGAAGTCGGCGCGGAGGCCGGCGTAAACTTCATTGCCACTGAGTTCATTGACGGGCAAACGCTCAGGCAAAAGATGCGTAGTGGGTTGTTGCCGCTTAGCGAAACGCTCGACATCGCGCAGCAGGTCACGAGCGCGCTCGTCGCCGCGCATCAAGCCGGGATCGTACATCGGGACATCAAGCCCGAAAACATCATGGTCAGGCCGGACGGTCTGGCGAAGGTACTCGATTTCGGTCTCGCTAAATTGTCGGCTCCGGCCACCGATGCGATTGACCATGAGGCCAACACCATCGCTCAGGGTCTGACCAGGCCCGGCATCATATTGGGCACCTTGCACTATATGTCGCCGGAGCAGGTGCGCGGGCAGCGGCTTGATGCCCGTTCGGACATCTTCAGTTTTGGCGCGGTGCTGTATGAGTTGCTCACCGGCCAAGGGCCTTTTGTCAGACCGACGAACAGCGACGTGATCGCCGCTATTTTGGCGGAACCCACGCCGCCGCTCGCGCAAGTGAAAGAGGGCGTGCCGCCCGAACTCCAACGCATTCTCGCCAAAGCGTTGCAGAAAGATAAAACCGCACGGTATCAAACCAGCCAGGACTTGCTGACTGATCTGAAGAGCCTCAGCAGAGAACTGGAATTCAAAGCGCAAATGGGTCGCACCAACGAAATGGCGACCCACGTGCCCGAACCTGTCAAGGCCAAGCGGTTCTCGTGGGTGCAGGCGTTGGCGCTTGTGCTTTTGTTAAGCCTGATGATCAGCGCGGTCTGGTGGTTCGCCAGCCGGCGCAACACGCTGACCGAAGCGCCCGTGGGGGCGGCGTTGAAAACAGCGGAGGTGGTCAGTTGGCGCAGCGCACCCGGCGAAATCTATAGCATCGGTTCGTTCTCACCCGACGGCAAGCGGGTTGCTTTTGTTTCGACATCCAGTGGGACGCGCAACATTCAGGTCAAACAAACCTCCGCCAATGCGCCGCCCGTGGAGACCACCAAAGACGAATTTAGAAATGACCACCCGGTCTGGTCGCCGGATGGCGAAGAGATCGCTTTTATCTCAAGGCGCGGCAATCAGACGGGTCTCTGGCGCATCCCCTATCTGGGCGGCTCTCCGACATTGATCAGCACAGTTGCCGGCGACGATACGATCCCCATGCTTTGGTCCCAAGCCGGCCTGCTTTACTACCAGACAAGGCAGAACCTCTTCGCGCTGGATATGAAGTCGGGGCAAACAAAGCAGCTAATCAACTTCGACACAGCGACAGCGGTTGATGCTATCAGCATCTCGCCGGACGAGAAACTAGTCGCCTACATAACTGCCGCAAACGATCTGTGGCAACTCTGGCTCGCCCCGGCAAGCGGCGGCACGCCGAAGTTAATCGTCAACAGTAAGGCTGAGATCAGAAACATCGTCTGGCATGCCGATAACCGCCGGGTGCTTTATAGTGCGGTGGGCGACGGCGTTTTTCAAATTTTCGTCACCGACATTGACGGGCATGATCCTGTGCAAATCACTTTCGGCGACAAGGACAGCCTCGCCCTTGATGTTTCGGCGGACGGCGCAAAGATTCTGTTGGGTTCGTCGAAAGAGGAATCGGACGTGTGGGGCGTGTACGTCGCCAAAGCGGAGGAGTTCGCGTTCACCTCCGACATCAATGCGGAACTGTGGCCCAGCGTCGCGCCCGATGGCAAAACGGTGGCTTTCCAGTCAATCAGGAATTTGAGTCAGGGCAATAACCTATTCAACGGCGCAATCCTGACCAAACCTACGGACGCCGACCCGCCGCCCGCGCAACTCGTCGCCGACGGTTTTCTGCCCACGTGGTCGCCCGACGGCCAACAGTTCGCGTTCATGCGCATCGTGGGTAGCACCAATAACCTCTGGACTATCAAAGCCACCGGCGGCGAAGAAAAGCAGTTGACGACCCGCGGCTTGCCCGGCGTGAACAATACGGTCTTGCCCTACAACCGCGCGCAAGCAAGCTACGCAAGCTGGTCGCCCGATAGCAGCAAGCTTGCTTATGTGGCCAACACTAGTGGCGCGAGCAATGTGTGGCTGGTTGCGGCTGATGGTTCGAGCGACACGCAAATTACCAACAACAGCGATGCTAACGTAATTCTAAATAGTCCGTTGTGGTCGGCTGACGGCAAACGTATCGCCTACACCTCCAGTCTGAATAATGTTGTTGACGGTAAACAGAATTACGGTGTGTGGGTGGTCGAGGTAGAGACAAAGCAGCCGAAAATTATTCAGCAGGCGGAAAACTTTTTACGTCTGCTGGGCTGGTCGGCTGGCGACAGAGGGCTATTGCTGGCCGCCACCAAGAGTAAAACCGTCAGCGCGTCGTTAACCGAAGTCGGGGTGACTGAAATTCCGCTCGCTGCCGGCGGGCCGCGCGCGATCACTACGCAACCGTCCACTTACATCTACAACATTCATCTGTCCGCGGAACGGCAAACCATCGCCTTCGTGTCGCGTCAGGACGGCAAAGATAACATCTGGACAATTCCTACCGCCGGCGGCACGGCCAGAAAACTCACCGCCAATCAGGACGCGCGTTTGTATTTTTCCAGTCTCGCCTGGCAGCCCGACGGAAAAGTTATATTTTTCGGCAAGCAAATTCGCTATAGTCAGCTTTCGATGATCA
The DNA here is from genome assembly GCA_031359515.1 of Acidobacteriota bacterium. Lineage (GTDB taxonomy): Bacteria > Acidobacteriota > Blastocatellia > Pyrinomonadales > Pyrinomonadaceae > QHXQ01. Next base: position 4,871 of record JANMAD010000351.1, read on the forward strand.
CCAACTTCAAGTGAGAGGAAACTATCATGCCCCTACAAACAACGTTCAAGCGAACCACTCTGCTGGCTCTTTCCGCGCTGCTATTTTTATGCGGCGGCTTCGCGCACGCCGGCACTGGCGCTGTTAAAGGCCGGCCTTTGTTGGCGGCTGCACAGGCGGCGCAGAGTGATTGCACCACCGCTACTGATGCCGACATAGTCGCTGCCATTCAAGAAAAGATTAAGGCCGATAAGCGATTCGATGATCAGCGGAAGCACATCAATGTTAGTTCAGAAAATCGCGTCGTCACGCTGAGCGGCTGGGCTAAGGGCCGCGCGCAGGTCAAGGATTTGATTAAGCTCGCGCGCACGACGGCGTGCGTCAAAAGAGTAGTCAGCAGACTAAAGAATCACCTGACGGTCGGCTGCGGGGCAGGGCAAAAGCCGTGCGGCGATACCTGCATTGACAGAAGTCAGACATGCAACCTGATTCAATAACGCCTGCCCAAGTCTATTTTTAACAACCGACGTTTGCGCGGGCGCAAGCGCACGGGTTGCGCTGCCGTGCGCCACGTAAAGCGGCGCACGGGGTAATGCGCCGCGGCCGCCATGCGTCATCTTCTGCGCCAAAAACCTCTGCGCGCCAACTACGCAGGAGGCCAAAATGAAACGCACGAAAGTTTTACTTGGATTCGTGATGGTCACGGCGGCGCTGGCGACTAACGAGCCGGCTTTCGTCTCCTACCAACAGACTCCGTCCTGCGCCAGTTCAACGGCGACGGATAAAACGGACAAGCAAATAAAGCTGGACGGCTGTAGTTGCGAGCAAGCCGCCGCGACAGATAAGCCAACCTATCGCGTCGGCGCGTCGCCCTTTGGCAGGCAGGGCGGACGTGGCAGTGTTGCGCCCGTCGGCAGGGCAGCGAGAGTCGGTGCCGGGCGGAGCCGTAAAGCCAGCGCGGCACAGGACGACTTATATGACGGCTTAACAATGCCTAACCTCAAAGACCTGCATTCACCTGAAGTCATCGGCCTGAAAGAGACATTGTCGCGCGCCAGAGAAGCGGCCCGCCTGCGGGTGGAAAAAAATTGGCAGTCTCAATATAGGGCAGCTTTTAGGCATGCCATCAATCGCTTAGGGTATCGCAATGACCCTGACGCATACTTCCAGCCGGGAAAATTCCCGCCGGGCAAGGAGCAAGACCCGGCAGCATATCTGAAACCGGCAGTTTTCGCCGAAGTCTTAAACAAATTAAGAGCCGGAAAAATAAGATTTTATCCAAGCTTCCCGAACATGGAGCAGGAATATAAACTTTTCCAGGCGCTGCAAGCTACTGACCAGTGGCCGACTTGGCGCAGATTCGACTGGCGTGAGCAGGGGCTTGATGTGGGGGCCGTGCTGAATCAGGGCGAGTGTGAAAGTTGTTGGGCGTTTGTGGCGGCCCAAGTCTATCAAAGCAGTTGGCATCTCAACCAAATGCAGATGGGGGAGTATTTCCAGAATGTGCTCAACTTAGATGATGATAATGCAACCCAAGCCAGATTTGCTTCGGTGCAGCAGTTGCTCAACTGCGTCGGCAAAGAGAAAGGCAGTTGCAGTGGCGGCTGGCACGGCGACGCTTTTGCGCTCATGGTTGATTCTCACGTCCCGCATATTCCTGATTCTCTAGTGGGGCGGCTGACGATTCAGCGACTGGAACAAGGGAATAGAGACCCGCAAGCAAGGCTGGAGATTGAAGGATACACCGGCAAGTATTCACGCTGCACAGACCCTTTTCGCGGCCGGAAAGTGAAAAGAGGCGGACAGGAGTTGGCGCTGGAACTAGACCCCACAGCACGCCAACTCCGGCTGAAGGCGAACTCAGACAAACTCACGACCCCCTATGACCGCGCCCTCGCTTGGGGCTACGTGAACGAGCACAAACCCGACGAGTTGCCCTCCGCCGCACAACTCAAGCAAGCGCTCATCGAACATGGCCCGCTCGCCATGCCCATTCACGGCGACAATTGCTTCAGCGTCTATCGGGGCGGCGTCTTCAACGGGCCGCACAGCGGCGGCCTGACCCATGTCGTCGTCCTGATTGGCTGGGACGACGACAAGCAAGCCTGGCTGATCAAGAACTCGTGGGGCGAAGCGTGGGGCGAAAAAGGTTATGCGTGGGTCGCCTACGGCAGTAACAACCTCGGGTTATACGCCGCTTGGATTCAACCGACTCCGTTCACCGACACTGCCAACAACGTACCCAAATGACCTCAAGCGCCATGCGGGTTGGGGCAGTGAACACGGGCAGCGGTTCATAAAGGTCGGACAATTTGATGAACTAAAATGCTGCGAGTGGCAAAGTGCTATCAAGACTGATGCCGCAAAAGTGTTTGACGCTCGTTTCGTTAACCGGTGAATGCTGCGGCGATGATATTAGCGCAGACCGGGAACGCAACCGCGCGCCAATTAAGAATTGCGGAATGCGGATTTCGGATTGCGGAATGATGAGAGGACAGCCGATCATTTTCCCTCCTACAATCAGCAATCCGCATTCCGCAATCATCTTACCTGTTGCTCATGCTCACGATGTCGTCGCTCGCCTGATCGTTGGCGGTGGAGATGCCGGCGAGGCGCATGCGGAACTCGTCCGGGTTGGTTGCGCCGCGCAGGGCTTCTTCCATCGAGATGAGACCTGATTGGTGTAGGTTGAAGAGCGACTGGTCGAACGTCTGCATGCCGTACTGCGACGTGCCGGCGGCGATAGCGTCGCGGATCATCGGCGTCTTCTCTTCGTGCGCGATGTACTCGCGGATGAGCGCGGTCGAGACCATGACCTCGGCGGCGGGCACGCGCCCCGTGCCGTTAATCGAGCGCACCAGCCGCATGGAGACGACGGCGCGCAGGATGCCGGCGAGTTGCAAACGCACGCTCTTCTGTTGATGCGGCGGGAAGGAAGAGACGATGCGCGTGATGGTCTCGGTCGCGTCGAGTGTGTGCAAGGTGGAGAGGACGAGATGGCCGGTCTCGGCGGCCGTCAAGGCGGTCTCAATCGTTTCGTGGTCGCGCATTTCGCCGACGAGGATCACGTCCGGGTCTTGGCGGAGTGCGCCGCGCAGGGCTTCGGCGAACGAGCGCGTGTCCACATCCACCTCGCGTTGCGTGATGAAAGATTTGCGGTCGCGGTGCAGAAATTCTATCGGGTCTTCGATGGTGATGATGTGCCCGCCGCGCGTAGCGTTGATGTGGTCGATCATCGCGGCGAGCGTCGAGGATTTGCCGGAGCCGGTCGCGCCGGTGACGAGGATGAGACCGCGTTGCTCGTCGGCGACACGCTCGGTCAGGGGCGGCAACCCAAGTTCGCTGACAGTCTTCACGCGGTCGGGGATGACGCGCAGGACGATTGAGACCGAGCCACGTTGCTGAAAGACGTTAGCGCGGAAACGGCCCACGCCCGTTAGCCCATAGGCGATGTCCACCTCGTTGTATTCCTTGAAGCGTTGCTTCTGCCGATTCGACATCATTGAGAAGGACATGTCGAGCGTGTCTTCTTGGGAGAGGCGCAATGCGTCGAACACAGGGCGCAATTCGCCGTCCACACGCATGACGGGGAACGAGCCGGCCTTGATGTGCAGGTCGGACGCGCCCTGTGCGGAAGCGGCGCGTAAGAGATCGTCAATTTTAATCGGCATAGATGAAAAAGTTTCGTGCGTGAATAGAACGGGCCGGCCGGGCGCGCACAGGCGAAGACTTGTTTGCTGTGAATCAAACTGGCGCGGGAATCGTTAGACGCGCGGGCGGGCGGAACTCTCTGGCAAGGCACGCCGCCGGAAAGATGTTAGCCCGGAGACGCCATCAATATACTAGCTTGCAGACTAAAGCGCGTCAATAACTATCTCTTTGCTCATCCCGTCCGGCTATGTGCGGCTATTGCCCGTATAAAGCGTTGCTAACACAAAGCCCCTGCATAACAGGACAGCTAAAAGCAAAGCTGCCGCCGTGCAGGGGCTTCTGTTAATCTGCTGCGTACAGTTACGTGCCGCTACTCTGTGCCGACGGCGACGAAACTCTCGGACACTTCCGTCTCGACTTCGTTCGTGCCCGGCTTACCCGTCGCCGCACCGCGATGACCGTTGCTCTCCGGCGCGACTGGTTGCGTCTCGTTGACGTAAGTGAGCCACGGCCCCGGCGCTGCGCGTTCGCCCGAAGTGATCTCGAAGAAGGCTTGCTGAATGCGATGGGTGATCTCGCCGCGCCGGCCCGCGCCGATTTGAATCTTGTCCACCGAGCGAATCGGCGTGACTTCGGCGGCCGTGCCCGTGAAGAACAGTTCGTCGGCGACGTAGAGGGCGGCGCGTTGCAGGCTGCGCTCTTTGACCGTGATGCCTAGCTCGCGGCAAATATGGATGATGCTGTCGCGCGTGATGCCCGGCAGGATCGAGGACGAGAGCGGCGGCGTGATCACGACATCGTCGTGGACGAGAAAGATGTTCTCGCCTGAACCTTCCGAGACGAAGCCGCGATCATCGAGCGCGATGCCTTCGGAGTAGCCGTTCTTGATCGCCTCCATCTTGATCAACTGCGAGTTCATGTAGTTCGCGCCCGACTTCGCCATCACCGGCATCGAGTTCGGCGACAGACGATTCCACGAAGAGACGCATACGTCCACGCCCCGTTCCAGCGCCTCGTCGCCGAGATACTTGCCCCAGTCCCACGCGCCGATGTAGCACGACAGCGGATTCGGGAACGGGTTGACGCCGAACGCGGGGCGCGCTTCGTCCAGACTGCGGAAGATGATCGGGCGCAGATAGCACTGCGGCAGTCCGCTGCGCCGCACCAGCTCGACCGAAGCGGCGCACAACTCGTCGTGCGTGATGCCATGCTCCATGCGATAAATCTTCGCGGAGTTCAACAGTCGTTGCATGTGCTCGCGCAGACGAAAGATGGCGGGGCCGCGCTGCGTCTTGTAACAGCGTATGCCCTCGAAGACGCTGGAGCCGTAGTGCAGCACGTGCGACATGACATGCACGCGCGCGTCGTCCCACTTGATGAATTCGCCGTTGTGCCAGACCTCCGGCGCGATGGCCGGTGTGCGCACGTCTTTGGTCGGTGCATCGTCTGCAAACATGATGTGTCTCGCTCCTTCGCGGTTGAACTGCGGCCCCGCCGAACAAACTACACGCCGCTCGGCTTGCCTCTCGATACGCAACTGATTTCGCGGAAATGTGTACGCTCGTGGACGACTCGTGGTTAAGTAAATCGCACGATAACCCAAGGGCGCGGGCCTTTGCAAGCGACGCCCCGTGCTTGCCGCGCCGCGCCCGCGCGACGTACCATCCCATCTGCATTCACGAACTTAATAAACGCGCAATCACACATAATTTCAAATGCCGCGCCGCGCCCACACGTGCTTTGGTCTCCTCTTACTCAGCGGCGCGCTCGGCGCGCTGCTCGCTTGTCAAAGTGTGCCTATGTCCCAAAATAACGAACAGCCAAATAATACGCCGCCCGGCGCGGCCGACACGCCAGCCGCGGATGATTTCTTAAGCATTCATCGCCGCGCCATCGTCGTGGACATGCACGCCGACACCGTGCAGCGCATGATCGATGAGGGCACGGACATCAATCAGCGGCTCGCCGACGGCCACTTCGACGCCGTGCGTGCCAGAGAGGGCGGCCTCGACGCGCAGTTCTTCTCCATCTGGGTCGAGCCGGAATACTTCGGCGTTAGCGGCCAACAGGCGATTGCCCGTGCCGACAGACAGATCGCCGCCGTGCGTGCGCTCGCCACTGAACATCCGGAGATTTGGGCGTTAGCGACCACGGCTGAAGACGTGCGGCGCAGCGCCGGCGCTGGCAAACTCGCCGCGCTCATGGGTCTCGAAGGCGGCTACGCAATTGATGAAAAGATCGAGCACGTTGAGAAATATTACAACTTGGGCGTGCGCTACATGTCGCCCGCGTGGTCTGTCTCGACGAGTTGGGCCGGGTCGAGCGGCGACGCGGTGGGCGCGACGCGCGGGCTGAATGAGTTCGGCCGCGCCGTCATACGCGAGATGAATCGGCTGGGCATGATGGTTGATGTCTCGCACGTCTCCGACAAAACTTTCTGGGACATCATCGAGACTTCGACGAAGCCGGTCGTGGCCACGCACTCGGCCGTGCGCGCCCTCGTCAACGTGCCGCGCAATCTGTCTGATGAACAACTCCGCGCACTGGCACAGACCGGCGGTGTCTGCTGCGTCGTCTTCTATCCCGCCTTCATCGAGCCGGGTTGGAAAGACGCGCAACGCCGCGTGGACGCGGAGATCGCGCCGCTCGTCGCCGCCGCCAACAACAAGGCGCACGGCACGCCCGCGCAACACAAACTCGTGCGCGACCGCGTGCGCGAGCGCGAGTATCTCGCACGCCTGCCGCCCGTCTCCGTCGCTCGCCTCGTCGATCATATTGATTACATCGTCAAACTCGTCGGCATCGATCACGTCGGCATTGGCTCGGACTTCGACGGCACGCAAGCCGTCCCCCGCGATCTCGCCTCCGTCGCGGATTTGCCGAACCTGACGAAAGAACTGCTGCGGCGCGGTTACAGCGAGACTGACATAGCCAAAATTCTCGGCGGCAACATGCTGCGCCTCATGGCGGAGGTCGAGCGCGGCACGACCGGACAACAAGCAGCGCAGCCATGAGGAGCGCGCAGCTACCTCGTTGCGCATCACCGCGCGGGAATAAATCTGTGCCGTGCCGGTATTAAGCTATGATGAGCGTTCGTGTGTCCGCGTATTACTCGTTGATAGCGGAGAGCGCGAGCGGAGACTTCAGCACATTTTGATTGGAGCACAAATGAGAAAGATACTTGGCGTTAGCCTGCTGTTGCTGTGCAGCCTGTCGGGGGCAGCAGTGGCTCAAGAGACGAAGGCAGCGAAGCCACCGGCGGCCGGCGCGGGCGTCGCCGCCGCGTTGAAGGTCGGACAGGTTGCGCCGGACTTCACGCTTGAAGACGTGCAGGGACATAAGGTGTCGCTGGCGGGCGGGCGCGGACAGACGCCGACGCTGGTCTACTTTTTTCGCGGCTGGTGGTGACCGTTCTGTGCTCGGCAGTTAGCCGAGATGCGAACGTTGCTCAGACCGACGGACAAGGTGCGGCTGCTGGCGATCAGTATTGACGACCACGTGAAGAGTCAGGGCTTGGCCACCAAGATCGCGGGCGACGGCAAGGGCGCGCTCATGTTCCCGATCCTCGCCGACCCCGGCTCGAAGGTGATCAACCTGTACGGCTTGCAGGATCATCGCTACGATGGCAAGTCGTATGACAACGGCAACATTCAACTGAACGGGCTGCCCTATGATTCGTTCTATCTCATCGACAAACACGGCAAGATCGTCTGGACGGCCATCGAAGAGGATTACAAGATACATCCGACGAACGCGGAACTGCGCGCGGAGTTCGACAAACTGAAATAGTCGCCGCGCAGGTTCAACCACCGCCGCTCGCGGCCCGACACGCATGCTGGCAAAAAGCGCAACTCATGAGTTAATATGAGTTGCGCTTTTTATCAGTCGAGGCAAGGATTTGATGATGTTGTTAGACCCGCATACGAAACTCCTCCTTATGGTGCCGCTCAACGCCCGCGCTTGATCTGCGCGCGGACGATTGCGGCGGCGACACTCCAACACGCGACAGAGAAATAATGTAGCAGCCGTTGACGCGGCGAGTTGCGAGCGCGCGACTTGCCTTGCGTGTCAACGGTCGGTGAAGATGTGTAGCAAGGACGAGTAAAGAGGTGTTGAGTGATGGACGAAAAATATTTTCCGGAGAAGATCGAAGCAGAGTGGCAGCAGTTCTGGGCGGAGTCGGGCGCGTTCGAGGTTGAGCCGGACGCGGCGCGGCCGAAGTTTTACTGTCTGGAGATGCTGCCGTACCCGTCGGGCTTTCTGCACATGGGGCACGTGCGCAACTACGCCATCGGCGATGCGCTGGCGTGGCAGAAGCGTTTGCAAGGCTACAACGTGCTGCACCCGATTGGCTGGGATAGCTTCGGGCAACCGGCCGAACAGGCGGCGATTAAACGTGGCGTGATGCCGGGCGAATGGACGGAGCAGAATATCGCGCATATGCGCGGGCAGTACAAGCTCATGGGTCTGAGCTACGACTGGCGACGCGAGACCGCCGCGCACACGCCCGCTTACTACAAGTGGGATCAATGGTTCTTCTTGCAGTTTTTGGCGAAGGGCTTGATCTATCGCAAGTCGTCGGCAGTGAACTGGTGTCCGCAGGAACAGACGGTCTTGTCGAACGAGCAGTCGTCGGGCGGCGTCTGCTGGCGTTGCGGCGCAGGCGTGGAGAAGCGGGACTTGGAACAGTGGTTCATCCGCACGAGCGATTATGCGGAACAACTGTTGGCCGACATGGCGGAGATCGAAGCGGGCTGGCCCGAGCGCGTGCTGACGATGCAGCGCAACTGGATCGGCAAGAGTGCGGGCGCGTTCGTTGATTTTCAGATCAAGGACACGGATGAGCGTGTGCGCGTCTTCACCACGCGCGTGGACACGATCTATGGCGCGAACGCCATCGTCGTCGCGCCTGATCATCCGTTGCTGGCGAAACTGTTAGCCGATTCCGCATTAAAAAATGATGTCGAGCGGTTCGCGGCGCGTGTGCGCGCGAGTCGCGCGGTGGCGGCGCAACAACCGGGCGCGGAGGAGGCGAAAGAGGGCGTGAACACGGGGTTGGCCGCCATCAATCCGTTTAGCGGCGAGCAGATTCCCGTGTGGGTCGGCAACTACGTGTTGACCGAATACGGCACGGGCGCGGTCATGTCTGTGCCCGCGCACGACGAGCGCGATTTCGAGTTCGCGCAGAAATATAGCTTGCCGATCCGCCGCGTGATCGAGCGCGTGTCGCACGAGCAGGAACAGATCGCACACGATCCGACGAGCGTGGATCAGTCGGTCGCGATGCCGCATGCGTTCACGGACTACGGCATCCTGGTCAACAGTGGCGATTGGAGCGGCAAGCTGTCGGCGGACGCAATGAGCGAGCTGGCGGCGCACGCGCAAGCGCAGGGCTTCGGCGAGCCGGCGGTGACATATCGGCTGCGCGATTGGGGCATCTCGCGCCAACGCTTCTGGGGCGCGCCGATTCCGATCATCTATTGCGACAGTTGCGGGGCAGTGCCTGTGCCGGAGAAAGATTTGCCGGTGCTGTTGCCGGCGCGGGCGGAGTTCACGGGCGCGGGGCAGTCGCCGCTGGCGGGCGTCGCGGAGTTCGTCAACACGACCTGTCCCAAGTGTAACGAGCCGGCGCGGCGCGAGACCGACACGATGGACACGTTCGTTGATTCGTCGTGGTACTTCTTTCGCTACTGCGATCCGACGAACGAGAGCGCGCCGTTCGGCAAAGAGGCAGCCGCGTATTGGACGCCCGTCGATCAATACATCGGCGGCATCGAGCATGCGGTCATGCACCTGCTGTACACGCGTTGTTGGACGAAGATGATGCGCGACATCGGGTTGGTCGCGTTCAACGAGCCGGTCAAGAATTTGTTGACGCAGGGGATGGTGACGAACGTCGTCGGCGAGACGGGCGAGTGGAAGGCGATGTCGAAGTCGGCGGGCAACGGCGTCGATCCCGACGAGATGATCGGCATCTACGGCGCGGACGCCGTGCGCCTCTTTATCATGTTCGCCGCGCCGCCGGACAACGAACTGCGTTGGCAGGAGACCGGCATCGAGGGCGCGGTGCGCTTCCTGCGCCGCGTCTACAACGCGGTCTATCGCTGGCGCGAACGTTTGCGTGATGCGGCGCGCGATGTGCCACAGGAGTTCAGCGACAGTGCGCGGGCGTTGCGCCGCAAGACGCATCAGACAATTGCGCGCGTCACGAACGACTTCGCGGAGTTGCACTTCAACACAGCAATCGCCGCATTGATGGAGTTGCTGAACGAGTTGGGCGATGCTGGCATCGTGCCGGACACGACGGCGGCGGGGGACGTATTCGCCGTGCGCGAAGCATTAGAGACGTTGGTCTTGCTGCTCGCGCCGTTCACGCCCCACATCGCCGAAGAGATGTGGGCGGGCTTGGGCCATGAAGGCGGGTTGCTGCGCAGCGGCGCGCGTTGGCCGCAGGCGGAGCAAGCGTTGGCGCGCAAAGAGGAACTGGAAATCCCCGTCCAGATCAACGGCAAACTGCGCGCACGCATACGCGCTGTGCCCGACACGCCCGAAGCCGACTTGCGCGCGACAGCGTTGGCTGACGACAAAGTGCGCACACACATCGCCGGGCGCGAGATCGTCAAAGTGATCGTCGTGCCGAACCGTTTGGTCAACATCGTCGTGCGGTGAAAAGTAAGGATGAGGGATGAAGGATGAAAGAGAGACGCTGCAATATGAGCGTTCCTCATTCATCCCTCATCCCTCATCCTTGCTCTTGTGCCGCTGCAACTTTGCCTGCGCCACGTTATGCTTTAGTCTATTGCGCGACAACGGCAGCTTACGTTAAGGAATCTTAATGACCATGACCCCTGCACCGACACCGCGCCCCGCGCGCATCTGGACGAGCCAACGCATTACGCTCACGCTTGTTGTGTTCGCGCTGTTGAGCGTCGCGCTCTCTTCAAGTTGTAACCACGAAGCGAACTACGAAGCGTCGAACAACGCGCCGGCCACGACCACTACGCCGGCACGCCCTAACGCACCACCGCCACAACCGGCCGCCACCGCGCTGCCGGCCGGTTTGCAGCAAACGGCGATGAAGACGATTGACGGCAAGGCGCTCAAGTTAGCTGACTATAGCGGCAAGGTGCTTGTGCTAGATCTGTGGGCGACGTGGTGCGGGCCGTGCCGTTATGAGATTCCCGATCTGGTGGCGTTGCATAAGGACTATCAGGGGCGCGGCGTCGAGGTCGTCGGGTTGACGATTGAGGGGCTGACCGAAGTCGAGCAGCAGCAGAAGACAGCGGCCGTGCATCAGTTCGCCAGCCAATTCAAGATTTCTTACACCGTCGGTTGGGCGGAGCGAGGCTTAGCGATGGCGTTGCTTTCGCCCACCGGCTCGATCCCGCAGACCTACGTCATCGGGCGTGACGGGCGCGTCGTCGGCCACTTCACCGGCTACGATCCGGGCGGCAGCACCGCCGCTCGCATCCGCGAGACCGTAGAGCAAGCGTTGGCCGGCACGTAAGAAAATGATGAAGGCAGAATGATGAATGATGAATAAAGAAGACTGTGCCCGGTTTTTAATTCATCATTCCGCGTTCATCGTTCATCATTTATGCTCACTGCTGTTCAAGTTCGCGCTCAGCCTCTGCTTGCAACTGCTGGCCCTCGCGCTCTAGTTCTTTGTCCTGTAGCCCTTGCGCGACGCCTTCCTTGGCGTGCCCTTCGATGCGTTTCATCTCGGCCTGCACGCGCCCTTCCACCTGATCAATCGGCGCATCTTCGCCCGTCTCTTCCTGCGTCACAATCTTATTTAGATCGATCTCCATCAGCACCTCCCACGTTTCCGACTTGCTTGACTTGATGTGCCGTTATGGTCGCACTGTCCGCGCGGCGCGGTCAAATCGGCGCGCGGCGTGAGCCACCATGATGCCCCGCGCAAAATAATTTGCGCCGCGCGCTTGACTCTGTAGTCCACTACAGGGTTTAGAATAGGGGCATGATGAAAGCAGCGGCACAAATTGAGCGCCACGAGGCCGGGCACTACCTGCGCATCGGCGAGGTGGCCGAGCGGTCTGGCTTAAGCGTCGAGGCGCTGCGCTTCTATGAACGGCGTGGGCTGTTGGGCCGGCCCGCGCGCACGACGAGCGGCTATCGTGTCTACGAGCCGGCTGTCCTCGAACGCCTCGCTTTTATTAAGCGGGCACAAGCTATCGGTTTCTCGCTCGACGAGATCACGGAAATTCTGGGTATCCGCGCCGACGGGGAGTCGCCCTGTCATCACGTGCGTCAGCTAGCCCGGCACAAACTCAACGAACTGGACGAGCGGCTGCGCGCACTACGGCGGTATCGCAGGGAACTGGCCAAGCTATTGCAGGAGTGGGATGAGCGTGGCGCGGCCGAGGGCGAGTTCTGCGGCTTGATCGAGCACAGCCAGCTGCACGGGCCGGATGAAAGGGTGACAGTGCGGCGCAGAGCGAACAAGAGAGGGCAAAGATCGTGAGTGCGAATGCTGAAACGACGACGCCCACTGCGCTTCAGTCTACAGATGAGCGCGTCACACTACCGCTGACAGGCATGACCTGTGCGGCATGTGCGCGCCGCATCGAGCGCAAGCTAGCGAGCGCGCCGGGCGTCCGGCAGGCCAACGTCAACTTCGCCACCGCGCGGGCAACTGTCGAATATGATCCGCAACAGACGGGCGTCAATAACTTGATCGAGACTGTGCGCGCCATCGGCTACGACGCGGTGGTCGCGCAGGATCAGGCTGTGGCACAGGCGGACGAGCAACGCGATCTGTGGCGACGCTTCATCGTCGCGGGCCTACTGTCCGCGCCTGTGCTGCTCATCGCCATGTCACACGGCCGCATCGCGCGCTTCAACGTTTGGTGGATCAACTGGGCGCAGCTTGCGCTGACGCTGCCCGTCGTCGGCTACAGCGGTTGGCCCTTTTATCGCGGCGCGTGGGCCGCGCTGCGCCATCGCGCGGCAGACATGAACACACTCATCGCGACGGGCACGGGCGCGGCCTTTATCTATTCGTTTGTCGCCACCGTCGCGCCGCAACTCGTCGGCACTGACCCCGCCACGATGCCCGGCATGTCTGCCATGACAAGCGCGCCGGTCTACTTTGAAGCCGCGAGCGTCATCATCGCGCTTATCCTCTTGGGTCGTCTGCTCGAAGCACGCGCGCGGGGCAAGACTTCGGCTGCGATTAAAAGTCTGTTGGGTTTGCAAGCGCGCACGGCGCGGGTTGTGCGTGGTGGCGCAGAGGTTGATGTGCCGGTGGCTGAAGTTGTCGTCGGCGACGTGATTGTGGTGCGACCGGGCGAGAAGATTCCGGTTGATGGGCGTGTGCTGACAGGCGCGTCGGCGGTGAACGAGGCGATGCTGACGGGCGAGAGCATGCCGGTCGAGAAGCGCGCGGGCGATGAAGTGTACGGTGCGACGTTGAACGCGACCGGTAGTTTCAAATTCACTGCGACGAAGATCGGCCGCGATACGGTGCTGCAACAGATCGTGCGTCTGGTCGAAGAGGCGCAGGGGCAACGCGCGCCGATTGCGCGGCTCGCCGATGTCATCAGCGGCTACTTCACGCCCATCGTCATCTGCATCGCCATCGCCACGTTCGTCGTGTGGTTCATCGCCGCGCCGACTGAGTTGCGTTTGACGCTCGCGCTCGTCAACTTCGTCTCCGTGTTGATCATCGCGTGCCCGTGCGCGTTGGGCTTGGCGACGCCGACGGCCGTCATGGTCGGCACGGGGCGCGGCGCGGAGCAGGGCATCTTAATCAAGGGCGGCGCGGCGTTGGAGACGGCGCACAAGGCGCAAGTGATGGTGTTGGACAAGACCGGCACGATCACACAGGGCCGGCCGGCTGTGACGGATGTGCTTGCGGCAGACGGTGTGAGCGCAGATGAATTGCTGCGGCTGGCCGCATCGGCCGAGCGCGGCAGCGAGCATCCGCTCGGCGCGGCGATTGTGCGGCGCGCAAACGAGCAAGGTATGACGCTCGCCGATGCCACACACTTCAACGCGCTCGCCGGGCATGGCATTGAAGCTGAGATCGAAGGCCGCAGACTGTTGCTCGGCAATCTGCGCTTGATGGACGAGCGCAAGATCGAGTTGCACGGTTTGCGCGCACAGGCGGACAACTTTGCGCGCGAAGGCAAGACGCCGATGTTCGTCGCATTGGACGGCGCGAGCGCGGGCGTGATCGCGGTCGCGGACGAGATCAAACCGGACGCGGCCCGTGCGGTCAGCGCGCTCAAACGTCTGAAACTCGAAGTCGTCATGCTCACGGGCGACAACGAGCGGACGGCCCGCGCGGTGGCGCAGGCGGTCGGCATCGAGCGCGTGCTGGCGGGCGTGTTACCGGCGGGCAAGGCGGCGGAGGTGAAACGGCTGCAAGCGGAGGGCAAAATCGTCGCGGCGGTCGGCGACGGCATCAACGACGCGCCGATGCTGGCGCAGGCCGACATCGGCATCGCCCTCGGCACGGGCACGGATGTCGCCATCGCAGCGGCCGACATCACGCTTATACGCGGCAGCCTGCACAGCGTAGTGACAGCCCTTGCGCTCTCGCGTAGCACGATGCAGATCATCAAACAGAATCTCTTCTGGGCGTTCGTCTATAACGCGCTCGGCATCCCGCTTGCGGCGGGCGCGCTCTATCCCTTCACGGGCTGGTTGCTCTCGCCCATTATCGCCAGCGCGGCAATGGCGCTCTCATCAGTCTCGGTCGTGACGAATAGTCTGCGCCTGCGCCGCTTTAGGGTGGGTCAATAATTTGGCGCGCTTGCTTTGCGCCTTTGCGTCTTTGCGTGAGGCTATTCTTATGGGAACAAGAATCTCACGCAAAGACGCAAAGGCGCAAAAATGAGGATGCGGAGAGAGCAAAGGTTGAAAGATCATGGACACAACTGAAATTATCGTGCTCGTCGTGGGCATTGGCTTGATCGCGCTCGTCATCTGGTACTTCTTTATGGGCGCGGGCACGCGCGCGGCGGCCGTGGTGGGCGCGGCAGGCGTGCAACAGATCAAGGTGACGGTGAAAGGCGGATATACGCCGGACGTGATCGTGGTCAAGCGGGGCGTGCCCGTCGAGTTGGACTTTTATCGCGACGAGGCATCGTCCTGCACCGAGCAAGTCGTCTTCGGCGACTTCGGTATCAGCCGTACGTTGCCCGCGTTTCAGACGACGCCCGTTACGTTCACGCCCGCCCAGACCGGCGAGTTTATCTTCACCTGCGGCATGAACATGGTGCGCGGGAAACTGATCGTCGAAGACTGAGCAACGCGCAGCCGCACGCACGTTAGGGTTGGAGATTTACAGCAAACAACGTGCGTGTGTTAAAGTGGCGACAACCGTAGGCCGGGAGCAGGACATCGAAGCAGCACGATTTATGCGGCGTTTATTAGCGATTTACGGATTAGTTTGTGCGCTCGCGCTGGGCGCGTCGGGCCATCTGCTGCCTGCTGAAATGTGCGCGCACGCCGCCGCCGCAACTACTATCACAATGCAAGCCGATGACTGTTGTCACGCCCACATCGCACAGCACAATAACCACAACGCCACCGCGCAGCACGCGCACACGCTTGCGCCCGCAACGCCATGTTGTCATGGGCAACTCGCGGCGAGTATAGAAGCGGCAGATCAATTCGACACCGCTTGCGCGCATTGCCTGAGTCGCTCCGTCCCTACGGATTTGCTTATCGGCGTGCGCGCAGCACAGACGATGAAGCGCACCGTTGACGAACCCGCGCTCCTCGTCCGCCAGTTAGTCGCGCCCGCGCCGTTAAGTACATCTGTTATCACCCCGCCGCAACACGCGCCGCCCGGCAGTGGGCGACGACATCTGTTGCTTAGCACACTCCTGATTTAACCCTGCCGCTCGCGCCGCGCCGGTCGCATGAACGTCGCCGCGCAGCCGTCTGCATCAATCCCAATAAAAATAAGCGGGCACACGCTCGCCCCATACATTAGCAGACGATCCGGGAGGGTCAACATGAAAAGCACACAGCATAACGATCTAACTTGGCGCGCACTCTTCTACGCGCTAGCTATCAGCGTCTTCCTCGTCGGGCTCGGCGCGTCCGCCCGCGCGCAGCATGAGGGGCATGACATGCACAACATGCCGGGCATGGACAAGCCGAAACCAAAACCAACCCCGCGCAAACAGCCGCCGCAAAAACGGCCGGCCACCGCGCAGCCGCACAGCGGACACGACATGCACGACATGCCCGGCATGGCACAGCCCACGCCGACGCCGGCCGCGCCGGCCAAGGCGAACGAACAAAGCGTACCCGCCGAGCCGATGAAGATGGACGAGCAGCCCGCGCCAACCCCGACGCCGGGTGCATCGCCAACCGCCGTGCCGTCCGCGCCCGCGCAAGAGATGAACATGCACGGTGAGCATATGCACAACGCGCAACCGCCTGCCGCGCCGACAACAGCGCAACCGGCCGCGCCTGACCCGCACGCCGGGCACAATATGAGCGCGATGCCCGGCATGAGCGCGGACGGCAGCATGACCAGCATGGCGGAAGCGGACGTGCATGAGTTGATGGTCATGTCCGGCGCTGAGATGGGCATCCGCGTCGGCACGAGTGAACATAACATCACGTCAATGGGGCAGATGGGATCGGGCACTTCGTGGCAGCCGTCCGCGTCGCCGATGAACATGCTCCACAAGGTCAAGGGCGACTGGCTGTTGATGTTCCACTACAACATCATCGGCACGATCAATCATCAGGGCGGGCCGCGCGGCGTGACCAAGCTCGACTCGATGAACTGGTTCATGCCGATGGCTTACCGGCGCGTGGGTGCGGGCACGTTGCAACTGCGCGGCATGTTCAGCCTTGAGCCGTTCACGTTCCCGCCGGGTGGTTCGCCCTTGCTCTTTCAAACCGGCGAGTCTTACAAAGGACAGCCGCTAATCGACAAGCAGCATCCGCACGATCTGTTTATGGAACTGTCGGCGCAATACACCGTGCCCATCGGCGAGCGCGCGACGTGGTTCGGCTACTTCGGTTATCCGGGCGAGCCTGCGTTGGGGCCGGTCGCTTTCATGCATCGCGCCTCAGCATCCGAGAATCCGAGCGCGACACTCGCGCATCACTTGCAAGACTCGACGCACATCTCGTTCGGCGTCGCTACCACCGGTTTCACCTATCGTTGGTTCAAACTCGAAGGCTCGATCTTCAACGGGCGCGAACCGGACGAGCATCGTTATAATTTCGAGGCACACCCGTGGAACTCGCGCTCAGCGCGTTTAAGTTTCGCGCCGAATAGCCGTTGGACGTTTCAGATCAGTCACGGCTTCTTGCGTCAGCCGGAAGAGCTTGAGCGCGGCGACACGCGGCGCACGACCGCCTCCGTGCAGTACGACCGCCCGTTCGCGCATGGCAACTTGGCCGCCGCCTTCATCTGGGGCCGCAATCATCAGAGCCACTTCGACGATGGCACGTTCTCGAACCTGAACGGCTACACAGGCGAAGCGACGGTTAACTTCCTTGACAAGAATTACGTCTACACGCGGCTAGAGCTGGTAGATAAAAATGAGTTGCTGCGGCCGGCGGATCGCACGCTGCTCGGCATCACGGACGAGCACGCGAGCTTTCGCATCGGCGCATATACCTTCGGCTACGTGCGCGACGTGAAGGACACGGGCAAGCTGCTGATTGGCTTGGGCGGCGATATGACGTTCTACTCAAAGCCGGCCGCGCTCGATCCGCTTTACGGCAACAACCCAACCTCGTACAAGTTCTTTCTCCGCTTCCGGCCGAGCCGCATGCGGATGGACGATCACACAGGCCACGCCATGCACGGCCAGCCATAACGGACAAAAGCGGCGCGGGCCTCTGTGCGCCCGTGCCGCTTTTGTCATGATGAAGAAAGAGGGCAGCGCAGCATGAAGAAAAATTTGATCAGCGTCGGCGCATGTGTCGCTTTGATCGCGGCGGTCGTGTTGGCTCAAGCCTGCGGCGGTATTAGTAAGACTGAAGTGCGCACGACGACAGCCACGACGACGGCCACGCCTGCCGGTAACACCGTGCCGACCGCCCCGCCGCCGGGCGCATCGGCGCATGATGGCGCGACGCATGACGGCATGGCGCACAATGGCGCGGCGCATATTCCGGCGCATTACGAGTCGGCGCGTGACGTGCCGAAGTTAGAGCCGACGCTTGCGCCCGCGCAGTTCTTCGGGCAGTCCCGCCTCGCCTATCAAGCGGCCAAAGAGATACCGCAGACCCTCGCGCAACTGCCCTGTTACTGTCACTGCGACGTGGGCTTCGGGCACAAGAGCCTGCACAGTTGCTTCGTGGACGACCACGCGGCGCACTGCGCCATCTGCGTCGAAGAGGCATTGACGGCCGCGCGACTGCAAAGAGAAGAGCGGTTGACGCCCGCGCAGATACGCGAGCGCATCATCGCGCAGTACGGCGAGATGCAATGACCCTCTGCTCTCTGCCGGGCACGCGTGCGGCTGTATCCGGCGCGGGCGTTGCGGTAAGATGTGTCTGTTCATTGCGAGTTGAATTCCCCATTTGCTTCCCCCGCGTCGCGGCTATGCTTTTCGTTCTCCCTGCACGCCGCATAAATTTTGCAGGTTAAACCCGATAAGGAGGGAAGTAATGAGACAGAGTTTGACACGTAAGCTCGCAGGCGCACTCGGCGCGTTGCTATTACTGCTCGGCACAAGTTTCAACGCGGCGGCGGAGAAGAGCTACACGAAGGCCAACGCCGACGCGCGCAAGCAGACGGAGAAGGCGGCGCAGGCCTTCAAGCAGATCATGTCCGTACCTGATAAAGGCATCCCGAAAGAGTTGCTCGATAAGGCGGAGGCCGTCGCGGTCTGTCCCGACGTGATCAAGGCCGGCATCTTGTTGGTTGGCGGACGCGGCGGGCGGTGCGTGATCAGCCGGCGCATGGCGGGCGGTTGGAGCGCGCCCGCGTTCTTCAATCTCGGCGGCGGCAGCATCGGCCCGCAGATCGGCGCGTCGTCCACCGACTTCGTGCTGCTCTTTATGAACGAGGGCGCGCTGAACGGATTGTTGGAAGATAAGTTCGAGATCGGCGGCGAGGTGGGCGTGGCCGCCGGCCCCGTCGGGCGCACGGCCTCAGCTTCGACCGACGCGCAGTTAAAGGCCGGCATCCTGACCTATTCGCGCAGCAAGGGCGCGTTCATCGGCGCGGAGTTGAAGGGCGTCGTGATCAATC
Source organism: Acidobacteriota bacterium (assembly GCA_031359515.1). Lineage (GTDB taxonomy): Bacteria > Acidobacteriota > Blastocatellia > Pyrinomonadales > Pyrinomonadaceae > QHXQ01. The sequence goes on from JANMAD010000351.1 coordinate 23,706, forward strand.
CGGACAACAACGATAACGAAGGCGTCTATGGCGTGAAGGCGAACGAAGTCCTGTCGGGCAAACCGATCCAGCGTAAGGGCAAACCGTGGGTGCCGCAGAGCGTCAAGATTTTTCCGCTCACGCTCGCGCGCTACTCGTTGAAATAACCGCGCAGCAGGCGCAGAATTTTAGGGGGAGGACTTGGCCGCGGCCCGCTTGTTTCGCATCCAAGCGGCTAAGCGTCAGTCCTCTCCCTAATTTTTTAACCGGAGGAGAAATCACATGCAGCGTTCCCCGTACAGTATCGTCATCCTTGCACTCGTCAGCGCGTTCGCGTTTTGTCTAACTGTGCCGCCAGCGCGGGCGCAGGATGCACCGCCGACAGAACCGGCGCAACGCGAGCGGCGCGTGGGCGCGCCCGGCGCGGATGCGCAAGAGCCGGTGGACGCGAAGAAAGAGGACGAGGCGGCACGCAAGGCGGAAGCGGCGGCGCGCGTCTTCATACAGATCATGAAGGCGCGCGACAACGCGATCCCGAAAGAGTTGATTGATCGCGCTGAGGCGGTGGCGGTCTTTCCGGGCGTGTTGAAGGCGGGCTTCATCGTGGGCGGGCGCGGCGGCAGCGGCGTGATCAGCCGGCGCGTGAAAGGCGGTTGGACTGCGCCCGCGTTCTTCAACATGGGCGGCGGCAGTTTCGGCGCGCAGATCGGCGCGGCGAAGACCGACTTCGTGCTGCTGTTTATGAACGAGAGCGCGTTGCAGGGTCTGTTAGAAGACAAGTTCGAGATGGGCGGCGAAGCGAGCGCGGCAGCCGGCCCCGTCGGCCGCACCGCCGCCGCGACGACGAACCTGACGCTCGACGCCGGCATCCTCTCCTACTCGCGCAGCAAAGGTCTCTTCGCCGGGCTGGAACTGAAAGGCGCGGTCATCAACCCGGACAATAAACTCAATGAAGCCATCTACGGGATGAAGGCCGACGCCCTCCTGAACAACCTTGACCGCGTTAATTTAGATAAAGTGCCCTCAGTCGTCCGCATCTTCCCCGTCACGCTCGCGCGCTATTCGCGCAAGTAGCTTGACGCTCTCGCAAGCGCGACATAGAATCCGTGCAACCTGACAGGCAGTTGAACGATTGCCTCACGCGCCGACGAAAGAGGAGTCCCCGCAAATGATGCAACCGCGCACGCAACGGCAGAAAGAGATACTCGACTACATCACGCGCTTCATCGAGCGGCACGGGTATGAACCGTCCTACGCGCAGATCGCGCGCCACTTCAATATCTCGTCGAAGGCGACCATCGCCAAGCACATCGAAGCATTGGAGAAGCGCGGCTTGATCTCGCGGCGGCGCGCGAACGGCTCGTTTGCGCTCGACGTGCAGGTGGAAGCAGCGGACAGCGACGCGCTCTGCGAAGTGCCGCTCTTGGGGCGCATCGCGGCGGGCGCGCCGATTGAGGTGGCGGGCGAAGTCACGGACAAGGTCAGCGTGCCGCGCTTCCTGTTGGGGCGCACGCGGCCCGAACAAGTCTATGCGTTGCGCGTCGAAGGCGATTCGATGATTGACGAGCACATCTGCGACGGCGACCTCGCGCTGATCGAGAACCGCACCGAAGCGCGCGACGGCGAGATCGTCGTCGCGCTCGTCGGCGGCACACATGCGACCTTGAAGCGGCTGCACCGCATCGGCCGCGAGATTGAACTGCGCCCCGCTAATTCCAATCACGAGCCGATCCGCGTGCCCGCCAGTCAAGTGCAAGTGCAGGGCATCTTCCGCGGCCTCTTGCGGCCGGCGATTTGAGAGCAGTGACGAGTGGCAAGAGACGAGTGGCGAGCTAATAGCCGTTAGCTCGCCACTGCTTTTTATTCGGACAGCCTGCTTCCTTCCCGTACGGCGCGCTGTGTCTCTCTCAGGTGAATTGCGCCGAATGTGCGGTTGTTGACGGACTCATCTGCTGGCATGCATCTTGCCCGTTTTCCCTCTGAATCAAGCGACATACGCAACAGGCTAAGGCCGATGCTCGTCGGTCAGAGAGACGATAAAGACAACTGACGACAAGGAGTGTGAGTTAATGGCTAACAATCAGATTGATGGAACGAAACGGGTGGCGCTCTTGATCGAGAGTCACGTCGAGGACGCAGAGTTTCTCGTGCCGTACACGGCGCTCAAAGAAGCAGGCGCGGAAGTGACCGTGCTTGGCTCGCGCATGAACGAGAAGTACGCGGGCAAGCAAGGGAAGCTCACGCGCGAAGCGGATGCGACGACGACCGACGCGCGGCCCGAAGATTTCGATGCGGTTATTATTCCCGGCGGCATGGCCCCCGACCGCATGCGCACCAACATGAAGACCGTGCGCTTCGTCGAGCGCGCCGTAGAACTGGGCAAACTCGTCGCCGCCGTCTGTCATGGCCCGCAGGTCTTGATCGAAGCCGACTTGCTCAAAGGCAAACGCGCGACCGGCTTTCGCGCCATCCGCAAGGACATGCAGAACGCTGGTGCGAATTATGAGGACGCGCCCGTCGTCACCGACGGCAATCTGATCACGTCGCGCCGGCCCGGTGACCTGCCCGTCTTTACCACCGCGATTTAGCGGCGCTTAGGCTTGCGCGTGAAGGGGCCTGATCTGCCGGAGACACACGACGAGAATTTTGCGTGGTGGCAACTGGGCGAACAATGGGGCGGCTCGACGCAGGCCGAGATCGTTGACGGTCTGAACACGGCGATTCGCGGCGAACGTTATGCGCGCGAAGCGTTCCAGCAATATGCGGACAAGGCGACGGACGCGGAGATCAAAGCTGTCTGCAAAGAGATTGTGACGAGCAAAGAACAGCACATCGCGCTCCTGGAAACGCGGCTCGCAACGGTCGGCGGCAAGGAAGGGATGCAGGCGGCCGGCAGCGGCGCGTGGGCGACGCTCAAGAGTTGGTTTCAATCGAGCGATGACACGGCGCTCTTGCAACGCGCGCTCGGCGATCTGCAAACCGGCGTCGTGGATGCCTTCAATCTGAGCGTCAAGTTCACCGACCCGGCCACGTGCGCCATCTTCGATCAGATCGAAATCGAACTGGCCAAACACGAACAGCGCGTCGCCGACCTCTACCATGCGCGCATCGGCGACAACAAGGCGCAACCCGCACAGCCGACGACGAGCGCGGCCGTCGGCACGTAAGGCGACGGAAGCCGAGGGCGGTGATTAACCGCAAAGGGCGCAGCAGAGCGCCGCCAAGAGCCGCAGTGAATAATCTGTGCGCGCTTGGCGGCGCTCTGCTCTGCGTTCTTTGCGGTTAAACTTTTGCGCCGCACAACTATCTGTTTCTTTTGCCGCATGCCCGGTCTATAATTCCCGCTCGCATTAACGCTCTCACGCGAACCGCACGCACAATTCTTATCTGCCGGCGCAGATGCAGTGAGGTCAAAGACACCTAATGAATGATGCGAAGCAAGAGTTGGGCGCGCAGACATCTCTGTCTGCCTCGCTCGCGGCGGCGGTAGCGGGCGGCTTGCCGGCGCTGATGGCGTTGTGGCAAGCGCACGACCCGGCACACTGGCAACGCGAGCCGGCACTGTTCCGCACGCTCGGCACACGCGCACTGAAATTGGGTGAGCCGATCTTTGCCTATGATGTCGTCTCCGAAGGTTTGCAGGCGTGGCCGGCGGACGTGCGCCTGCGGCAATTGCAAGCGCACGCGCTATCGCGTAGTGGGGCGCGCACGCGCGCCGCCGCGTTGCTCACGGAGTTGGTCGCGGAAGGGCACAGCGACGAAGAGACGCTGGGGATGCTCGCGCGCACGTACAAGGATTTCTGGTTGCAGGCGACCGACGATGAAACGCGCACACACCAACTGCGCCTCGCACGCGATGCTTATCTCACGGCTTACGAGTTGAGCGGCGGCTATTGGACGGCGATCAACGCGGCCACGCTCTCGCTCGTCTTGGACGACACCGCCCGCGCGCAGACGTTAGCGCAGGAAGTGCGCGCCGCATGTCTGGCAGAGTTAGCGAGCGGACAAAGCAGTTACGATGATCGCTATTGGCCGCTGGCGACGCTTGGCGAAGCGGCCTTGATCTTAAATGAACCGGACGAAGCGGTAGCGCGCTATTGCGCGGCGGCCGAAGCCAGTAAAAATTATGGCGAGCTTGCGTCAACGCGGCGCAACGCGCTGCTGCTGCTCGCGCATTTGCAAATTGATGGCGCGGGCGTCGAAGCGTGTCTGCGTCTGCCGCGCGTGGTGGTCTGCGCGGGGCACATGATCGATCAGCCGACGCGCGAGCAAGCGCGTTTCCCGGTCAGATTGGAAGCGGCTGTGCGCGCGGAGTTACGCGCCCGGCTCGAAGGTATGGGCGCAGGCATCGGCTACTCTTCGGCCGCGTGCGGCACGGACATTTTGTTTCTCGAAACGCTGCACGAACTGGGCGGCGAGACGAATATCGTGCTGCCTTACAACCGCGAGGAGTTCATCAAGGATAGCGTCGCGGTTGGGCCGGACGACAGTTGGCGCGAGCGGTTCGAGAGGGCGCTGGCGCGTGCGGCGAGCGTCGTCGTCGCGTCGGAGCAGCAGATCGGCGAGGGCGGGTTGTCGTATGAGTATTGCAATTTGATGCTGCAAGGCTTGGGCACGATTCGCGCTGAACAGTTGGACACGGGGTTGACGCCGCTCGCCGTGTGGGATGGGCGCGCGGGCGACGGGCATGGCGGCACGGCCAGCTTCATAGCACAGTGGCGCGCGACGGGGCGCGAGGTTGAAGTGATCGATGCCGCCGCATTGCTGCGCGCGTCCGCGCCGGGGGCGGACACGAAAGCCGCGGGCGATGACGAAGTTGAACAAGTCAACGCCGCACCTGCTGCTGACGCGGGCGCGACGACGCAGGCGCACGAGCGCGTGGAGTTCGAGCCGCAAATCAAGGCGTTGCTGTTTGCCGATGCGGTGCATTTCTCGAAACTTGCCGAGAAGCAGATACCGCTCTTCCTGCGTTATTTTCTTGAGCCTATCGGGCAGTTGCTCGACCGGCCCGAGTTTACGCCCGACGGCAAGAACACGTGGGGCGACGGTCTCTATTTCGTGTTCGACACGGTCGATCGCGCCGGGCTGTTCGCGCTTGAATTGGGCGCGTGGTTGAACCGCACGGACTTCACCGCGCACGGATTGCCGGCTGAGTTGAACTTGCGCATCGCGCTGCACGCAGGGCCGGTTTATGCCTGCACCGATCCGGTCACGCGCCGCGCGACATTCACCGGCACGCACGTCAGCCGCGCGGCGCGCATCGAGCCGATCACGCCGCCCGGTCACGTCTATGCGAGTCAAGCATTCGCCGCACTCGCCTACGCGCACGCGCCGCGCGTCATCACCTGCGAGTACGTCGGGCGCACCCCGCTCGCGAAAGGCTACGGCACGTTTCCCACCTATCTCGTGCGCCGCCGTTGAGCGCGCCGACAGCGCAGAATTCACGTTCACCTTTTAACTCTATTTGCGCTCCGGCGATTCGAGCGCGAGAAGGCAAAGGCATCAATGAGCGAGTCAGTCGAGCCTAAAGCAGTTGCCGCGTCACCGCCGCCGGGTAAAACGGACGACACGCCGTTCATCTCGGACGACGAGCGCATGAAGGATATGGATGATGCGTTCGTATTGACCTTAGGCTGGCCGCCCAGCCAACGCCTGCGTGCGGCGCTGGACTATTGCCAACAGCAGCTCAAACCGTCGTATGACAGAGCGAATGAAGAGGCCTTGCGCTATCAGCGCCGCCACCGGCGCATCACAATCGGCGCGGCGGTGGCCGGCGGCGTGGCCGTCATCGTCGCGCTCGTGCAACCGACCCCGTTGCAGCACTACTTTAAGCCGTCGCTTGCGTTAGCCGTTTACGAAGCAATCCTCGCGGCGCTCGCGTTATTGTCCGTCCTCTTGGGCGTGAAAGCGGCCTTTCATTCTCATTGGCTGCTGGAACGTCATAAGGCCGAGCGCTTCCGGCTGTTGAAATTCAGCGCGCTGTTCGAGCCTTTATTGCTCGCCGCGCAAGGCACGGACATCGCCGCTTGGCGCGCTTGGCTGGACGAACAGATCGCGCGCATCAACGGCTTGCAGGCCAAACACGCCGACGGCGCGCACGCAGAGACGATGGAAGATTGGATCGAGGCCGAGCCGCGCTTTGAAGTGCCGCGCCGTTGGCAAAACGTGGCCGTGTCGCACGCCGAGTTATTCGATTTGGCCAGCTACTTCAAGGTGAAGCGGTTCGATGTGCAGTGCAAGTTCTTCTCCGACCGGGCCAAGCGTAACGTGCAGTGGGATCGGACGACGCGCTGGGTGCCGCTCTTCGCCTTCTACGGCAGCGTCACGGCCGCACTGCTGCATTTCACCCTCGATGCCGGCGAATATATCCATAAGCATTACTTCCAACAGGAAGCGGCCCACCAACTGGCAAACGCGGCGGCCTCTGAAGCGGCTGCGCAAGGCGGGCCGCCTCATTGGTGGGGGCTGATTTTTGTCGCAGCGTTGCTGCCGATCATCGGGGCTACGATGCGCACCATTCGCTCGGCCAATGAGTTTTCCCGCCACATGATCCGCTATCGTGCCAAACTCATCGGGCTGACGCAGCATGCCGAGACCGTTAAGCAGGACGCACAACAACTCAAACCCGGCGCGCCAGAGTTAGTGCCGTCGGCTGCGGCCGAGCAATTGTTGCTTGAACTCTGGGGCAGCGAGCAGATCATGGCGTCGGAGCATCGCGAGTGGTTGCGGCTAATGATCGAAGCAGAATGGTTCGGTTGAAACGAGGGTGAAGCGATGGCCAAAGTTGGTATGGTTGCGCCGACCGGTGTGCCGAAACAATGCTGCCGTTGCAAAAGCATTAAAGACACGAGCGAGTTTCATCGCTTCAGCCGCAACAAGGATGGCTTGCAACCGTACTGCCGCCCATGCAAGAGGGCCATTGATAATGAGCACTATCAAAGAAACCCGCGTCGTAATTACCGGCGCAATAAAGCGAACACACACAGAAACCGAATATGGCTGCATAATTTCCTTAAAACGAAACAATGTGAATGGGAAGGCTGCTCCGTAAATGATCCAGACATGCTTGTATTTGATCATCTTGATGCAAATGAAAAGCGCCATCACGTGAGCAGTATGGTGGCCGCGACATTTAGCTTAAAAAGTATTCAAGAGGAAGTGACGAAGTGTCGCGTGCTATGCGCTAATCATCACCAGAAGCATACGATTCAACAATTCGGTTACAAGAAATGGTTGTTGGAGATTGAAGCGTAATAAAAATCGCCGTATAACTGTTGCACAGCTATACGGCGATTAAATTTCTGGAGCCACCTGGGAGAGTTGAACTCCCGACCTACGGTTTACGAAACCGTCGCTCTACCAACTGAGCTAAGGTGGCGTATGCTAAACGCGAGCAAGCTTACGAAGGCGGCCGACGGGTTGTCAAGCGAGCCGCATGAATACATAAGGGAGGAGAGCGAAGCATGCCAAAAGACCCAGCACGCAACCAGCCGAACTACAAGATCGGTGGCGGGCAGTTGAACGAATTCGAGTTCGCGCAGAATCAGGGCGCGATGACAGCGGCCGAGCCTGAACGTTTCCAACAACAACAGGCGGCGGGCGCGGACGCCGCTGCACCGCAGACCGAAGCGGAGCGCATACAGCAACTGATGGCCGACGTGCATGAGAAAGTTGCGCGGCGGAAGCAGAAGCAGGCGGGCGGCGCGCCGCAGCAGAGGGCCGCGCGTAGGCAGAGTGACGCAGCAAAGAAAGCCGGCGCGAAGACTAAAGCTGCGGGCGCAAAGAAAGCAGCGAAGAAGTCGGCAAAGAAGGCGACGAAGCAGGCCGCGAAAAAGATGGGCGCGAATAAGCGCGCGACTGGCGCGGGTAAGAAGAGCGGCGCGAAGGGCGCGCTAAAAAGCGCAGGCGTCAAAGCGGCAACGCGCCCGGCCGGTGGTCGCGCAAGCAAGCAAGACGCGGGCAAAAAGAGCGCGCGGAAGTCGGCGCGTTAATGTGCCGCATCGCACGGGGGGCTTAACGAATGAATGATGAGACGACGCACAACCGCGAGGCGGCGCGTGCTGCTGAGACGAAAGGCGCGGACGCGGCGCAGGCAGAGCGTGAAGCTGACCTGCAAGCCGAACAGGATTCAGCCGCAGCGATGAACGCGGATGTGCCGCAACCAGCCGACATCGAGCCGGCGGATGAAGCGCAAGCTGGCTGAGGCGCGCCGCACGCGCACATTCGACTGAGGAAGGGCGACCGGCAGCAAGCACACGCGGTCGCCCTTCGCGTTTGTTGCGCGGCCGCGAAATCGGTTAAGATGCACAGACGCTTGCCGTCAGCGTCTCCCCAGACTTTGCGCACGCCGGATCGTCCAATGTGAACAATTTAATGCCTCTGTCCCATTCAAGCCTATTGCTGCGCGCATCGTCGCCGCGCCGTGTTCGCACGCGCCTCATGTTGCTGCTCATCATCGCGGCCTGCACGCCCACGTTCGCGCAAGTCGCGCGCACGGAGCGTGCGCGCAAGCTGCCCGCGCCGGATCGGATCGTTAGCGATTATGTGAAAGCGGTTGGTGGGAAACAACACTTACGTGCGCTGGCAGACGCGACCTACGAATGGCTCGTGCAAGGGCCGGCACAGGGGCGCGCGCGCACCATCAGGAAAGCGCCGTGCGCCGTGCGCACGGACGTTTTTCTCAACCACACAGAGACCAACGCGGCGGTCAACGCGCGCACCGCGTGGCGACGCGACGCGGATGGCAGCCTGCGCACGCTGACGGGCGGCGACGCGCAAGCCGCCAAACTACAAGCCGCGCTTGAGGCGAGTCGTCTGCTCGATTTGAAAAAGCGCGACGTGCTGGCGCGCACGCTTGGCTTCGAGAGCGCACCGGATGCGAACGCGTCCGTTTACGTCGTCGAGTTCTCGCGGCGCGGCGGCGCGCATGTGCGTTGTCGCTTCGGCGCAGAGAGTAAGTTGCTCATGCAGGTCGCCGACGAAGCGCGGCGGACGATAGTTGATTATGGAGACTATCGCGCGGAGAGTGGCGTGCTTGAGCCGCATCGCGTCGAGATCGCGGCGCAGGGTGGGCCGCCACTCGTCTTCACGCTGCAAGGCGTGCGCTACAACACGGGTGTCGCCGATGCTTTGTTCGAGCCGCCGGGCGACGCTTCTTTGAACGTGGTCGCGTTGCTGCGCGAGGTCGCACATCATCAAGAGGAGATCGAGGGGCGCGTCAGCGATTACACGTTCACGCGCCGCGAGGTTGAGCGCGAGTTTGATGACCACGGCACGGTCAAGAAAGAAAAGACAATCGTTCACGAAGTCTACCCGCTAGTGGGCGGCGGGCGCGTGTTGAAGCTCATCAGCGAAGACGGCTTGGCGCTCGCGCCTGAGCGCGCGGCGCGGGAAGAGAAGCGCGTGACGGAAGAGATTGAAAAGGCGACGCGCGAGTATGAGCAACGCAAAGCGAAGCGCGAGCGCGAGCGGGCGCAGAAGGCAGGCGAGAAAAAAGACGGGGATGATGACGCAGAACTTGGCGGTCTCGGCGCGTTCGTGCGCGTGTGCGAGTTTGTCGCGCCGCGCCGCGAGCGATTTCAAGACCGCGACGTGATCGTCTTCGATTTCCACGCGCGCCCCGGTTATAAGCCCAGAAACCGCACCGAGTCGGCGATAGCCAAATTGATCGGCGTCGCATGGATCGATCCGGCGGACAAACAGATCATGCGCCTCGACGCGCGCTTCCCCGAAGGCTTTAAGATCGGCGGCGGCTTGGTCGCCTCGCTCCGACCCGGCTCGGCTTTCATGTTCGAGCAGACGCGCCTCGCCGATGGTGTCTGGCTGCCGCATCTGTCGCAGATCAACATGGCCGTCAAGGTCTTCCTCGTTGCCGGTATCAACCGCAACACCACCCGCGAGTACAGCAACTATAAACGATTCACCACCAACGTCGGCGACGCAACTGTCGCCGCGCCGAACCCAACCCCGCCGCAACGATAACGCTCATCTGAAAGTTGATCTAGAATCATCTATTGAATTGCAGCGGATGCTAATGATGAACATTTCGAGCGACATCGTTGTGATTGGCGGCGGCTTTGCCGGCGTCGAGGCGGCGTGGCAGGCGGCGGAGGCGGGCGCGCGTGTGCGGCTCTACGAGATGCGGCCCGTGCAGCAGACGCCCGCGCACCACACGGACAAACTGGCGGAGATCGTCTGCTCCAATTCGCTCAAGTCGGATGAGCCGGGCACTGCGCCGTA
>JANMAD010000352.1:0-5636 GCA_031359515.1 Acidobacteriota bacterium
CTATCTTAAACATGGTTGGCAACTCAAGCGCGTGCTGATGTGCCCCGACACGCTCGCGCAGTTGCGCGCCGCAAGTAGCGACGATGAATTAGTTGCGCCGCAGTTTGAGAACATCGCAGTGCAGCCCGCGCCCTGCGACGCCATCTGGCTGGCGCGCCCCGCGCAGGGCGGGCGCGAGGCTTGGGAGTTGCGCCTCATCGCCGAACCCCCCTACGCGCTGTTTGAGTTGTTTGAAGCAGATGAAGCGGAAGAAGACCGCGAAGACGTGCGCCGCGAGATGGAAGCAAAGCTAGGAGAATTGCGGAATGCGGATTTCGGATTGAGGAATGAAGGATAAACTACTCAGGTCTTCTAATCCGCAATCCGAAATCCGCATTCCGCAATCTTAACGCCGGCCCATCTTGATCGGAATCTCTTGTCGTTGGCCGTTGCGTATGACGACGACGTTGGCCGTCGCGCCGGGCGCGGCGCGGTGTATGCGCGACTCGAATTCCGCTTTGGTGCGAATGGGCGTGCCGTTGAACTCGACGACGATGTCGCCGCTACGCAGACCCGCCAAGTCCGCCGGGCGATTGCTCAATACGTCGCCTACGCGCACGCCGTACATGTCTGTGTTCGGCACAGGCACGCGCTCCATATCATCAATGCCGAGGAAGCCTTGCGGGCCGGTCGCGCCCCCGATGATGTTGTCCGTGAAGTCTGCGGACGAGGCGACGATGAGCGTGGTGACTTTGCGCACGCCATCGCGCGTGTAAACGACTTCGACCGTTTTGCCGATAGGCGTGCGCCGCAACAGGCGGGTCATGTTGTCGCTGCTCTCGATGGCATGGCCGTCGAAGCTTGTGATTATGTCGCCGCCGACGAGGCCGGCGCGGTCGGCGGGGCCATTCGGGACAGCAGCATCTATCAGCACACCGCCGTCCACACTGGTAAAGCCGCCCGCCGTGCCGAAGAACGAGTGCGCCGGCATAACCACGCTGATAGGGATGCCACGTGCTCTATCCCTGAGTCTTTTTAGAAACATGCCGCCGCCGCTGGCGACGGAGGAGAACGTGATTGCCACCATTAGCCAGATCAGCCAACTCATGCGCCACCCGCCGCCGCCACACCGACGGGCCCGACGGCGCGCGTTCGTCGGCGCGAGCATCGTGGTCGGTGGCGCGGGCGCTTGCGTCATCGTCTGCTGGTGCGGCGGTGCATAGGCGGGCACGGGCATGTTTACGCCATCGAAGCGCATCGTCTCGACGTACTCGGCCAGACCTTCGCCCAGCCGGAAGCCGCACGAGCGGCAGAAGCGCATGCCACGCATGAGCGCAGTGTGACAGTTCGGGCAGGCGAGCGTGTCAACCGCGAACGGGCCGGCCGCAGTCGGGCCGGCGCTTGGTTGTTGCTTAGTCTCCATGAGCTTGTACCTGACGAGTTGGTTTTAATTAGACGAGGGATAGCAAAACTTTGTTGCGCAACAAAGTAGTACGCGCGCTGGCGTGCCTTGGTTGCACATTGTTACACCGCCGCCTATATTTGCCAACTGGACATGCACAATGGCACGTGCGCGGGCGCAACTCGGCTTGGCCGCGCCAACGCGAGTCTGGCACGATGCATGCTGCTATTCGACGCACAAGCTTGCGCGGACTCGCCCGCGCCAACCCGACTGAAGAGGTATTAGATAGTGGAAGTAGTCAAGGCACTCGCCGCGCTGAAGCCGCTCTACAACATGGATAACGTAGAGATCGTGACCGCCGAAGGCCTGCGCGTGCGCGGGCTGGTCAAGAGCATGAAAACGACGCAGGCGCTCACCCGCCCCAGCGTCAAGATCCAACGCGCCGATGGCGAGGTCGTCAAAATCCCTTTCGACTCGATCACCGAGATCATCGATCATAATCAGTAGGCAGTAAGCAATAGGCGGTAGGCAGTTAAGCAAAAGACCGTTGGTTGGACGCGCCGCGCGCGATCTTGCGGGCCGAAGCGACCAGCGGCCTGCTGCTTGTCTTCGCTGCCTACCGCCTACTGCCTACTGTTTGCTCTGTGCCAAGTTGAAAAAAAAACTTGTCACTCGGCACTCGTCACTCGCCGCTGTTTTATGTATAGTACGCGCGGGCAGGCGTTGGCGTCTGCCGGAGCCTCCGCGCAAGGACGGATGGAGAAGAGTTCCGACATGATGATGATCGAAGAGTTCGGCGGGCGTGTGGCGAGCGTGTGGGCGGGTTTGCGCCCGACGACGCGCAGTCTGGTCGAGCGCGCCTTGCAGTCGCCGCCGGCCATGTCCGCGCGCCGGGCCGGCGTCTACGACGCACGCGCCGAGTGGGAGTTGAGCCATCTGCTGATGGCGCTCGACGAGCGCGTGCGCGAGCAAGGCACACGCGCGCTGAACGCCGAGCAGACGCGCGAATTGGGGCGCATGGCCGAGACCTGCGCGCTCGTTCTGCACGGCGAGGCGCACTCGGCAGAGGTCTTTGCGCAACTGTTGGAGCGTGCGCTGCTCGTGCGCGATTACGCGCGCGTAGACGAGTTGGCTGATACGCTCACGCCGCGCCTGCCACCGAGCGAAGTCTGCGAGTTGGCGCGCAACCCGAATCCGGCCGTGCGTGCGTTGGCACACGAGGCGTTGGCGCAAGCGCCGACCTCCACGCTCGTCGAATTGCTCGGCGATCCGGTGGATGCGGAAATAGCGCGCGACGCGCTCGAAGCGCAGGCCGATGACTACGGCTCGGAAGAAGCGCGCTGGCTCTTGAACGCGCTCGAACGCGCCGACATGGACGAAGAGGAAATATGAAAAAAGCCGCTCAACATTGAGCGGCTTTTCACTTGCGCGTTTGTGTTATGCGCAGACATCGTCCCTGTCTTAAATTTCTTTACACTGCAACTTGTTCTGTCTCCTGCGCCGCGCCGATCTCGCGCAGCCGCGCGACGACCTGTTCGATCAACCAGTTCGGCGTGGACGCGCCCGCCGTCACGCCTACACGCCGCACGTCGCGCAAATCATCAACATTGATCTCGTCCGGCGTCTCAATCAAGAAACTCTGCGCGCATTGTTCCTGACAGACCGAGAGCAGTTTGATGCTGTTCGACGAGTGCTTGCCGCCGATGATGTAGAAAGCATCCACATGGCCGGCGAGCGCGCGGGCCGCGTCTTGCCGGTCGCGCGTGGCGGAGCAGATCGTGTTGACGATCTGCGGTTCGCTGTCGGCGTTGGCGCGCACCGCGTCGGCCGTTTCGAGAAAGGTGCTGAGTTTGATCGTCGTCTGCGAGACGACGAGCGGCGCGTGCAGACGCGGCAGTGCGGCCACTTCGCTCGCGTCGCGGACGATGTGCGCGTGGTCAGGCGCGTAGCCTTTGACGCCGATCATTTCCGGGTGATCAGGATTGCCGACGACGATCACGTCGCGCCCTTCGGCGGCGGCGCGCTCGGCCAGCTTCTGCACTTTGGTCACGAACGGGCACGTCGCATCAATCACACGCCCGGCGCGGCTTTCAAGTTCGCGCTGTACTTCAGGCGTGACGCCGTGCGCGCGGATGACGGCCGTGACGCCGGCTTCAACTTCCGCCGGCGCGTCAATGGTCGCCACGCCGCCGGCTTCGAGTCGCCCGATCTCCTGCGTGTTATGAATCAGCGGCCCGAGCGTGCGCACCTTCGCGCCCTGCCCCAACGCCTCTTCGACCATCTCGACGGCGCGCTCGACGCCGAAGCAGAAGCCGTACTCTTCAGCTAAAAGAACCTGCATAAATTTATGTTAGACCGTGCCCGGCGGTTGATCGGTCGCGTGATGTTGCTGCGCCGTGCGTCGCCGCGTCCACTCTTCGCGCATGCGGTCGCCGCCTGCGACAGCCTGCTCGATCCAGTCAATGTTTTTGTCGGCGAACCAGCCGATTGCGCCCCAGCAATTCTTCTGGAACTCGGCGAGCCGGTGGGCCGCATCGCGCGGCAAAATCGCGTAAGACGCATCGCACAAACAGCGCAGTGCGTCGGTCAGCGTATCGCAGGAACGGTTTGGTGTCTGATTGGTGTTGTCCATCTTTGTTAACTCCTCACACCGTTATACGGTCGCGCCCACGCGCTCGTTCCAACTGAGATATTAACACAGCGGCGCGCGGAAGACAGACAGCCGCGAACAGTCCGTTGATAGCTGCCCTGATGCTTGAAGTTCGTTCGCCATGCGACTACCTATGCCCCTATTGCTTTCTACCTTCTATGATTCAAAACACTTCATCCGTGCGCACCGGCTCGCGCATGATGGCTTCGGCGGCGCGGCGGGCGACTTCCGCCGCGCTCGCGTGCGCGCCACGCAGGTTCGCGATCTGCAAGAGCGATTCGCCGGTGCGCGAGAGCAGACGGAAGAGATCGCCTTCTTCTGCGCCGGTCTCGCGCACGAGCGTCGCCCACGTTGCGCCGCGCGCCCAACGCGCCGTCGCTGCTGCCGCCGAAAAGTTCAACTCCCCGACCGGCTCGATCTCGTGTCGCCATTCAACACCGGCCACGTCGTAACCGATCCCCTCGAACTTCGCGAGCGTCATCACGATCTGATCGTCTAAAGGCAACTCGCCGTAAGCGCGATCAGTGTCGGCGGTGAGTGCGGCGACGAGGGCCGCGGCCCGTGGCGGATCGAGTTGCGCAAACAGATCGCGCTCGATTGCTTCGCCAAACAGCAATGGCCGGTCGAGCCGCAAATCCGCGAGCCAACGCCCGCGCTCGGTCACGCGCTCGGCCGCGTAGTCGAGATAACCGAAATGCGCCAACACACGCGCGCGTTGCGCGAACGGTTGCCACACCTCTTCGCGCAGCGCGTCCATGCGCCGCTCGACGCGCCGCATCGTGGCCGCGTCCGGCATGACAGTCCACAAAGTTTCTTCGCAACGTGTGCGCGCGGCATCGTCTGCGTCGGCCGCCAAATCTGTGCGCAGCAGTTCGTCAACGAGCCGGTTGATGAGCGCGGCGGCTTCATCCACGTCGGCCCGCGCTTCGCGCAGCCGCGGCTCGCGCAAAGTGACGGCGCGGCCCGCGCGCACGTCGGCGAAGGCGGCATCGCGCGCGTTCTCGGTGAGCGGATAAATTTCTTCATAGACGCGGCCCACACGTTCGAGCGCAAGCGCGGCGCGGCGGCCGTCTTCGCGCACGCCCGCAAGCGTGCCCTCGCGTCGTTCGGTGACGAAGACCATGCGCTTGCCGTTGCGCCCGATGCCGACGACGCGACCGGGCACGACCGCCTTATCGAGCCAGCCCAGATAAACCTCCGCGCGCGTCTGCGGCGCGTCGCCGTAAAGACGCTCACGCGCGCTCATCAGACGTTCAAAGCCGAGCGCGACCGCGAGCGGCCACGCGCAGTTCGTCGCGCGCAAAGCCTGTTCGATGCGCGCGGCAGATTCGTCACGCTCGCGCTCCAGCCGCGTGATGCGCTCGACCGTCTCGCGGTAAGCGAAGCTGCGCGCGACGATCTCGCGCACGTGCGCGAAGTCACCGTAGGCATCAAGCAGGTTGAGCAGCGTCGTGTAGGTCGCGCGAAATTGGCTCTCAAGCGGATCGGGCGGGGCTTGCAAGAGCGTGGCGAGGCGTTGCGGGTCTTGATGCTGACCGGGGGCGGCGACGACGAAGCCGACGTTGTCGCGGCTGCGCCGCCCTGCGCGCCCCGTCATTTGTTGCA
>JANMAD010000432.1:0-6740 GCA_031359515.1 Acidobacteriota bacterium
TACCAGGATTTCGTAACGGCGCAGGCGTACTCATATGAGGCTGGGCCGATGACGGTAAATTGAATCCCCTGCTCCGCCAGAAAGCCCAACGCCTGAGCGGGCACGGCAGTCTCACCCGTTCGCCAACTCTTGCCGGAGAAACGCGAGATCAACTTGCCCAAAGCGCGCTGCTCGGTTTCCGGGTCCGGGAATTTAATAAGTATGCGCATGCGTTAATGCGTTGCTTGACTATTAGTAGCCATCAGCAAACCTCACGGCGCGAATCTTATCACAGCTTGCGCTTCAGATGAGGGCGGCCCAGCGCGGCTATAAATCTCAACTCTTGACCGCCTTGAGTGCGTGCGCGCGAACAGTTTGACGATTTGGATACCTGAGGCGAATTGCTGAACCCGAGGCACGGCGTAGCCGGCTAAAGCTCCAGACGAACAAGCGTGCATGCAATTTAGAGAGTCTGCCCGCGGTTGTCAATGCCTACCCCTACGGTTTCGTTAAGAACTTAAGGGCGCGGTTGAGATAAAGACCGAGTTGCCGGGGCAGGGGCGGGATGCGCGTAAACGGCCCGCGCGCATCATAGGTCGCTTCGATGGCGTTCGGCCAGCGGGCGCGCAACGCTTTGAGGAACGGCGCGCGGCGGCGCAACAGCGTCCGCAGCGGCAGGTTGTCAGGCTCGTGATACTGGATCGGAAAGCTCCACTGCTTTAAGACTGTGCGCGCCAACCAACGCGGCAGAGCGCGTGCGCTCGTCGCCAACGGCAGCGCGCTTATATCCGCGCCGAGCAGTTCGCTGGCCAGCCCCAACGCGCACGCCACCCACTCGCGCTGCCGCTCCGGCCCACTCAGACACAGCCCCCATGCGAAATCAGCGCCGCGCCCTTCGAGCGCCGCCGCAATGTCGCACAGCCACAACGGTCGCCACGCATGATGCCGCAGCCAGTGCAGACACAACAGACGCAAGTGATCCTCCGCCCCCGGCACACGCACCGCCACGTCGCCCAACGCGACTAACTCGGAGCGCGCATACAACTCCTCAACGTCGCGCGCGTCCAGTGCGGCAAAGTCCAGATGATAGAGGTCAACCATGCTCGCGAGTGTGTGCGCGTGCTGCTGCACGATGGTCTGCGCGCGTGCGTAGTCGGGCGGGCGCACGTACAAATCTATGTCGCCCCACGGGCGCAACCCCTCCACCGGATAGAGCCGCGCCGCCGCCCAGCCTTTGAATAACAGCGGCTCAACCCCTGCGGCACGCAGCAACGCGAAGACGCTTTGAATATCGCGCTCGCCGCGCGCGGCCCGCAGCGTTTGCAGCCGATAAGCCTGTTGAAGCTCGACGGCCGCGGGCAGCGTCTGCAACGGCGTCTTGCGCACGCGCCGCCAGACAAGCGCACCTGCGCCCGTGCTATAGAGCAGCGGCGTGATCTGTTGTAGCTGTGCGGCGGAGAGCGTGAACGGCGGCGGCGACTGTCGCCATGCGCCGGTGAGCGCACGCGCGATCAGTGGCCCGGATGATGTGACACGCGCGGCGGGCATGTGGCGTGGTGAAAGCTAGCCGGGCAAGGGCGGCAAGAGATGTGTGGGTGAAGACATTAAGCGCAAGTTCCGCCAGTACAGATGTGATTGCAACACTGAGCACCGTCGGTGCAGGATGCGCCGGTGGGCAAACACGTCACCGCCTGCGCCGGTGTTGGGGCAAGGATCGTCGTGACTACTGGCAGCGCGATGGCCGCCGTCAGGCCGAGCGTGCGGATCATCTGTCGCCGGTTGAGACCGCTCAAAGCGGCGGGCGGCGCGATGGCTGTCGCCAGCAGATGATCTTTCGTCAGTTGCTTGAGTGCGAGCCAGACTACCTGTTCGTGTGCGGCGGTCGCGACCCCGTCGGGCGTTAAATGCGCGGCCAGTTCACTGATGCTCGTCTGCCCGTCGCAATGCTGCCAGATGCGGGCGGCCGTCTGATTCAAACAATGCGCTTTGTTGTTATCCAGATCATAGACGAGCGTCTCGTCGGGCAATTCGCGCACGATCAAATTATCCTTGCGCGCGAGGGGCCGCGCCAATGCCTGTTGTACCTTCATCTCGCCTCCGTCAACCTAATACCGCGTGCAAATTAAGTGTCAGTCTGGGTGTCTAACCGGCCAAGTTGTGGGGCCTGACCGGTGTTCGAGTCTGCGCAGCTTAACACTGTTCCCCGCTCAGAGTAAAAACTTTTGCCGCCCCACTCGCGCCTCAGGCGTTTAACTTGCCGCCCGTAAGCCTACAACGCTTCAGCGCAGACTGACCAACAACTCGTGCGCCAACACGCGCGCCTCGCCGCGCCGGCCCTTCCAGACCTCCGCCGTCGCGACCACCTGCTGCAACGCGGCGAAGGCCGCCGCCGGCGCAGTCCGCGCCGCCACGACGTGCGCGAATATGGCGAGCAAGCCTTGCCCCGGCGTCAGCTGTTTAGGCCGCCAACGCGCGCCCGCCTTGTACTCCGTCACCAACACCAGCCCGACCGGCAAAGGCTTAACGCCCGCGCGCCCGCCCAACGCTTCGACCGCAATGTGCGTTTGCTGCGTCTCGCCCGCTGCCCTGAGCGATAACGGCTTGGCAAACGGATGCACGCGCCCGCGCGCGTCGATGACAGCGAACTCGTCCGAGTAGTAGGTTGCCCCGGCGCGCACCAACTCGGCAATCAAACTCGACTTGCCGCTAAAGCTCCGCCCCGGCACGATGATCGCGCACCCACGCCAGCCGACCGCGCCCGCATGCACGAACACACGCCCGCGCGCCCGCTCCGCCACAAACAGGCGCACGCGCGCCTCAAACGTCTCCCACACCGATGCCAACTCGCGCGTGCGCGCCATACGCACGTGATCTTCATAGAGCAGATTGAACCGCCGGACGCTGCCCCGTTGCGCTTCGGCTTCAGTGCCGACGATCACCGAGAAGAGACAATCAACTAACCCGCCCCGCGCCGGTCGCCAACCGGGCGGCAGGTGCGCGAGCAGGTGCGCGAGCGCGTCCGCGCGGTTGACACGCACGCCGACGCGGACGCCGTAGAGGGAGAATGCGAGTTCAGCCGCCCAGCCCAGGCGGTCGAGTTTCTCGATTCAAGTGGTGCGCCGGCGCAGGCGCAAGGCCGCGTGCGGCGGATCGATGACGACAGACATGAAGGTGTATTGCTTGCCCGTTAGGATTTAATCATCTGCCAGCGCGGCGGCAGACACGGAACTTGCGCACACAGAGCGTACGCGCCCAAGCGTAGCGCAACCGGCGCGTCAATGTAAAACATGTCGCGTGTCAGGCTGAGGCGCGAATAGCACAGGGGAAATTGGCCGGCGTAAGTGGACACAGACGGGCGTAAGGTTGCGCCAACATAAAATGGGCAGTCGCCGAAAGTGTCAGCGACTGCCCAATTGTTATTGCCCCCTTGTCGCGCAGCTAATGGCGCTTAGCGATTAGGCTGCGGCCGGTGCCCGCTGGCCCCGCCCTGTGCGGGCGTCTGCGGGCGCGCCGCCACGTTCGCCTCGTTATGGCCTGCGCCAGCGCCGTCATCATCGTCGCCGCCGCCGTGGTTAGCGCAGAGGCAGCCGCCATGATTATCCGTCTGGCAGTTGTTGTGCGTCCACGTGTTCGCCGTATTGCAACTGCGCGTGCCGACCGATAGATCTTCCGCATCGAAGAGGCCATTGCCGCGCAGTCTGTTATGGCTGATCGTGTTGTTCGTCGCCGTCGCGTCCACGAAGATGCCGTCAAGGCCGTTGTTGAGCGATGTATTATGCGTCACCTGCGCGCCCGTCGTGCCGTCGGTCAGGTCCAGTCCATCGTAGGTGTTATTGGTCGTCAGGTTGCGCGCGATGGTCGGGTTCGTCGCCGCTAACGCCCAGATGCCGACATCGCTCCGGCGCACTTCGTTCTGCTCCACCGCGACGTGTCCCGGCTCGATCAACAGGATGCCGACGGAACTGAAGGTTTGCGGCGTGTAGATGTTGTCGGCCACCTCATTGCGCGCGACCTGCGCGTCCGCGCCGAAGCCGATCTGTATCCCGTTCTGCGCGATGACACTAGTCGGCCCGCGCCCCGTCACTTCATTATCGGTGACGACGGCGCGCGACCCGATCTCGTTAACCGTGATGCCGTTTTTCTGATACCGGTCAATGGTGTTGTTGACGATGGTCGCCTCACCGGGCAGCGCCGAGTTATTTACACCGTTGAGGCTGCCCACTTGCACGCCCACGCCGTTCTGGCAACCGCCGAACGGGGTGTCGCGGATGTTCGTGATGTAGTTGTCGCGGACGAGGGCCGAGCCGTGCTTATCAACCAACACGCCATAGCGCAGACTGTCGCAGGGCCCACCGCCCGGCCCCGTTATTTTAAAACCGCGCAGCGTCACATCGCGCGCCCCATCCACATGCACAATGGCCTTCGGGTCAACCATGAGGGGCGGTGCTTTGATGACGGCCGCCAACGGCTGCGCCGCGCGGATCGTAAGCCCGTTTTTGCCGGCGGGCACGGTCACCTGCTCGACATACGTGCCCGCGCAGACCGTGATCGTCGCGCCCGAGGGCGCGGCATTGACTGCATCCTGAATGCGCGTGAACTGCGCATTGCGGCATTGTTGCCGATCATCATCCACCACGAATTGGGGCCCTTGCTGGTTGTCGTCGTCGCGGTCGCGGTCAACCGCCCGCGCTTGCCGGCTCGCGCCGAGAAACAGACCGGCGGTCAAGACCACTAACAGGCCGATAAGCCTAAGACTGCGCTGGTGCATAACTTTTCCCTTTCTCAATGTATCGGGTTCGAGGCCGATTAAATAATGGGGCAAGTGTTCGCTGGGGGAACCTTACGGAGTTGCAGGTTGTTGTAAGCGCGCAATATAGGTTAGGCGCAATTTAAGTGTCAAGGGCAAGGGCGCGCTCTACCAGACCCGCGCCCTTGCCCGCTATGTCGCGCCGCACTAGAGAGCAAACAGCGCGGCTAGGAGAGGCGGCTTCGCTTTCTTCGGCGCGGGCGTTGCCGCCGCACGGCGTTTCTCTGCCCGCTCGATCTTGCCGAGCCAACTATGCACCCATGTCCTGCGCGCCCAGTCGCCCGGCAGATAGAGGAACGAGCTTTGCAGGTTGCCGTGCTGCCGCATAATCTGCGCGGCCTGCGCCCAACGCTCCGCCTGCGCCAGTGCGCTGGCGCGCAGCAAATGGCCCTCCGCTGCAATCGGCCTGAAGCGTTTAGCAAAACGATGCTCGTAACGTAAACTAAGCTCCGGTCGTTCGGCGAAAAGAGCCGCGAGCGCCGCCATCAACAACAGCTCGGGGTCGGACGGGTGAGACTGAAGCGCGGCCTGCGCCTCGCCCAACATCTCACCGTCGCGGCGCACGATGCGTTCGAGCAGGTATCGCTTCAAACTTTCCAGATCATCCGTCATCGCGCGCATCGCCGCGGTCAGATGTGCGTCTTTCAACCCGCCCATAAAATAAGAATCTACAACAGACCTAATGCCGGGATGAAGAGGTCAAATCACATTGCTCCCCTATCGAGGCTTAGATTAAAACATGGACAGCGCATTGTCCGCTAAACACCAGCAGATTCTCCGAGCGCACACGATTGGCGCAGACGAGCCCGACTGTAGAGTCTTGCGCGATTTCGAGACCCTGCTGGATTTCGCCGGCGAGCGGGAGATCAAAGTCAGCGGGATACACCAGCTCTTGCCGCTGAACGTGCTGGCCGAACTCAATGCGGGCTTGTCGAAGCCTTTGCGCTCCGGCCTCAAACGCCCGCAGCAAAAATCCTATCTGCATATCCGCTGCTGGCCTGACAGATTTGATGTCTTACCGCTCTTACAGCGATAATCCGTCTATGTCCAATATTCGGCGAATCACGATGCGTGTGTTGGCAACAATGGGCGTCGCCGCGCTACTCGTTGCCGGCGGCCGGTCATTGGTGTTGGCCCAGCCGCGATATGACCTCAGCACAAATGCCGGCTTGCGCTGGCGCATGCTTGGCCCGTTTCGCGGCGGGCGCGTGAACGCCGTGACGGGCGTGCCCGGTCAGCCCAATACTTTCTATTTCGGCGCGGTGGGCGGCGGCGTGTGGAAGTCGAACAACTCGGGGCGGACGTGGCTGCCTGTGTTTGACGCGCAGCCCATCGCCTCGATTGGCGCTCTCGCGGTCGCACCGTCAAGCCCCAACGTCATCTACGTCGGCACGGGCGAAGCCGACATGCGCTCGCAAATTTCTTACGGCAACGGAGTCTATAAGTCCACGGACGCCGGGCAGACTTGGACGCACCTCGGCCTCGTCAACACGCGACAGATCGGGCGCATCATCATTGATCCGAAAAACCCGAACGTCGCCTTCGTCGCCGCGCTCGGCCACGCTTACGGCGCGAACCCGGAGCGCGGCGTCTATCGCACGCGCGATGGCGGCGCGACGTGGCAGCAAGTTCTTTTCAAAAGCAATGACGTGGGCGCAATCGATCTGCAATTCGATCCGTTGAACGCGCAGATCGTGTACGCGACTCTGTGGAACACGCGCCGCCCGCCGTGGAGCATCTATCCGCCCTCTTACGGGCCGGGCAGCGGTGTCTTCAAATCCACTGACGGCGGCACGACATGGCAGCAGTTGACGAGTGGCTTACCGACCGAGGGTCTCGGCCGCATCGGCATCGCCGTCGCGTTGACGAACCGGAGTCGTGTCTATGCCATCGTGGACGCGAAGGCCGGCGGCTTGTATCGCTCTGACGACGCGGGCGCGACGTGGAGTCTCGT
>JANMAD010000551.1:0-1986 GCA_031359515.1 Acidobacteriota bacterium
CGCCGCGTGGAGGCGCGCAAAGTGGCCGCTGTCGGGACGCCAGCCGCGCTAAAGCGCGTCGCTCGTGCACTCCCCGCTGGTGAGCGCCACACCCCCGTTGCCGAAGTTGGGCAGGTGGGTGTTCGCCGGGCACGGGGTCAACGATCCGAGCGGCGTCTATTACTTTCTGCCGTTCAACGCCGACACGGACAAGCTGTTACGCACGGGCGTCTCTTTCTCAGACATCAGAAACACGGTCGCCGCTATCGCGGGCAAGACTTTGTTCTTCATAGACACCTGTCACTCCGGCAATGTGCTGGGCACGCGGCGCGGGATTCAGAACGAGATGAACGGCGTCGTCAACGAACTGGCCAGCGCGGAGAACGGCGCGATTGTGTTCGCCGCCTCGACCGGCAATCAGTATTCGCTCGAAAAGTTGGAATGGCACAACGGCGCGTTCACGAAGGCCGTGGTCGAAGGGCTGACAGGGCAAGCAGATTATGGCGGCCACGGCCGGATCACAGTCAACATGCTCGACCTCTACATCTCCGAGCGCGTCAAGGCCCTCACGGCCGGCAATCAGACGCCGACGACCGCCAAGCCGCAGACCGTGCCCGATTTTCCGGTGGCGTTGAAGCGTTAAACCACAGAGAAAAAATTATCCACGAATTCACACGCAACAACACGAATCAGATAATGACCTCCCTTCGTGTTGTCTCTTGTGAATTCGTGGACAGCTTTTCCGCCGCGGCTGCAAGCCCGCCTAATTGATAGTTATTGCGGTCGTCGTTCCTGCGCTTGCCGCTCTCGTTTCATTTTGAACTCGTACTGCATCGGGTCGCCCGGCTTGATCGTGAAGTCGGCCGGGACTTCAAAGAGCGCGCGGGCCGGCTCGCTGCGGTTGATGTTGGTCAGCCGGTAGGTCGTCTCGCCGTAGCGCGGGTCGCTATTTTTAGTCAGCACGACCGCTTGCAACTCGGGCGAGTACCAGCGTTCGTTCACGATATTGATCGCGCGTTCGTTGCCAATTGCGCCCACGGGGATCGTCACGGTCACGCGTGTGCCTTCAGCCTCGACGCCTTCGATGGTCTGCCGCCCCAGCGACTCTTTCTGTTCCGGCGGCGGCGGCCCTTGCGGCGGGGGCGGGGGCGCGTTGTCGTCATCGCCCGACAACGCGAAATTGAAGCTGATCGAGCCGTTCACTTTTGCGGGTCTACCATTGACGAGCGTGGGCTTGAAGACCCACTGCCGCGCGGCATTCACTGAGGCATCCTGAAGCAACGGATGGCCTGAGACCGCCCGCGCCGAAGTCACGTTGCCCTGCTCGTCAATCACGACTTGCACAGCGACCGGCCCCTGCGCCCCGGCCGCCCGCGCGATGGCCGGGTAGGTCGGTTGCACACGCTTGATGGCCTCGTGTCGCGGCGCGCCGGGCGGTGGCGGCGGCGGCGGCCCGCCAGCCGGACTCAGCGGCGGCCCGTCCATATCGGGGGGCGGCGGCGCACCGGGCGCGCCGGGCGGCGGCGCTATCCGCTTGAACTGTTGCGGCGGCTCGCCGTTGTTGGGATAGAAGGCGAAAGTAGTTTTGCGCGCCGTGCGCTGGCGCATGTCGAGCGAATAATCAACGCCGGCCACGGGGTCGTTGATGAAGATGATGTGCGGCACATCGCCGGCGGTGGCGAACGGGCCGACATTATTCAAAGTCTGCTCGCGGCGCGTGCGCCCTTCGCTGTCGCGGTATACGAGCGCGGACGATTTACGCACGATGCGGTTACCGTCGCCAAGCGCTTGCACGGATTCAGTCACGGCCTCCGCCGCATAGGGCGCGCCCTTGACGACCAGCCCCGCGAAGCTCATCTCCGTGAAGAAGCGCACGTCATAGCCGTCGCCCGTCCGGCGCAGCTCCCCATTGATGACGTTGTCCGGGCCGGCGGGCGGCCCGGTGGTGACGATCACGCGCGCCGGTTTGCGTCCTTCCGCCGGCATTTTGTCCTGCCCCTGCGCGAG
>JANMAD010000553.1:0-3889 GCA_031359515.1 Acidobacteriota bacterium
ACTTGGGCGCCTCTTGCCCTGAACGTCGCACGAGTTTGTGGCCAGCGCCACCGCCTGTGCTATCAAGCCGCTTGCACTCTGCGCTTCCACTTTCGCCGTGCGGCACAAAGCGCATCGCAGTCACAGTCGAGTAGTAAACCCCATTCGACACCTGCGCTGCTAACAGCAGTCGGGATGTCCGCCATTAGCCAAGCAGCGCCGCCGCCGTGATGTGCGTGTGTGCCGCGCTGGTTCCCTAATTGGTAGCGCGTTTTATTCCTATCTGCTTAAATGTCGCAAAGCGCTGTTATAATGGGACAAAAGAACCCAAGTGTCTTGTTCGCATAATCAGCTAACCGGCCGCGTAAAGATTTAAAAGCCGGCGAATCCCGTCCATAGTTGCTACGCTTCAGTCTTCACGGACAATCAATCCATCCGGCGCGAAGTTCCACTGCAACATCTGCACATCTGCTTCTGCGCCGAGCGCGCGTTCGACCTCTGACTTGCGCCCGTCGGCGCAGAGGAAGGCGATGCAGCCGCCGCCGCCTGCGCCGCAGACCTTGGCCGCTTCCGCGCCGTTGGCCAGTGCTTTCTCGACGAGCATTTCCATGTGCGGCGTCGTGATGTTGGGCGCGAGGCGTTTGCGGTTCGGGTAGGCGGCTTGCATGACGGCGCGCACTTCCGTCCAGTCGTTGGCGACGAGGGCGGCGCGCATGCGCTGGGCCGCGTCGCGGATGCCGTCGAAGAGTTGGAAGATGGTGGGGTCGCCGGCGATGTGCGTCTGGAACATCTCCCAGTTGTTGATGCCGGACAGACGCGGCTCACCCGTGTAGCAGATGGCGATGCGCCGCTCCAACGCGGCGACATCTATCGTCAATGCCTCGCGCTCGATGCCGTCGGGGCGATAGTGGATGCAGTTCATACCGCCGTAGAACGCGCCGTAATAGTCTTGCACGCCGGCGGGCACGCGGATCACGGTCGTCTCGATGTTCGCCGCGATCTCGATGAACTTGCTGGCGGGATAGCGTCCGCCGACGAGCCGGTTGAGCGCGCCGATGCACGCAATCGCCAGCGCGCTCGACCCGCCCAGCCCCGCCCCGGCCGGCGCGGCCGATTCCGCTGTCAGATGAAACCCTGTGTCTGGCTGAAAAAAATGCACCAGCTTCGAGATCAACTCCAACCGCTCTTCATGCACTAAATCTGCGACGCCCGCGACGTTCGTCTCGAACGCGAGACCCCGGTCGCGCGACTCCAAAATCACGCGCTCATCCGTGCGCGACTCGATGCGACAGCGCGCATAGAGCGACACGCCGAAGTTCACAGTCGCCGCGCCGGGATGGAACAGGTACAGCGGCCAGATGTCAATCGTCCCCCCCGCCAGATCAACGCGCGTCGGCGCAATGGATTCAATAATCATAAAGCAGTGACGAGTGACAAGTGACGAGTGCCGAGTTAAGACAGCTTCGTGCTTGTCCCTCGTCGCTTGTCACTCGTCACTGTTCTTGTCAGTCTCCTTCTCCCGCCTTGGCTGCGCGCTTCTGTTTCGCATCTTTGCGGCGGGCCAGCGGGGTGGGTAAGTGCTCTTTGATCTCCGCGCCAAGCTCGTGCAACTTCTCCTGCGCGGCATGCTCCAGTTCATGCACGCGCTCCGGGTCGGCCTCTTCCACTCTGGGCGAGAGCCAGTAGCGTTCGGCGACGTAGAATGTGGCGATGCCGCCGACGACGATGACGAGCAACAGTTTGCCGAGCCGTTGGAAGTCGCCGATGAAATTGGTCACGATGCTGTGAAAGAAGTAGCCCGCGCCACTCAACAGAAAAACCCATGCAAAACAACTGACGATGCTGACCGGCAGAAAGCGTAGGTAGCGCGCCTTCGCCACGCCATAGAAGACGCACGCCGCCGTGCGCAAACCATAGACGTACTTCGAGAGAAAGATCGTGAGCGGGCCGAACGTCGCGGTCAGTCGTTCGATGCGCGGGCGCGCGGCGCGATAGAAACGGTAGTCGCGCACGCGCGAGCGAAAGCCGCGCCCCAGCGCATAAGCGATCTGATCGCCGGCCACGCCGCCCGCCGTGCCCGCGCACAGCACCTTCACAAAACTATACTCGCCAAAGAATGCGCCATGCGCCAGCACGCCCGCCAATAGCAGCGTAATATCCCCCTCAAGCATCGCGAGGAAGAAGACCGCGTAGAGGCCATACTGCTCTACTAACTGATAAAAAAAATGCCCGTCCATATAAGAGCAGTGACAAGTGACAAGGGACGAGTGACGAGCGAAGACAAGCAGTTTAACTTGTCACTCGTCACTCGTCACTTGTCACTGTCTTTGGGTTTGACCACAAGTACGGGGCAATGCGCGTGGCGCACGACCGACTCGGCTGTGGAGCCGAAGAGCATGCGCCCCAAGCCTGTCCGGCCATGTGATGATAAGACGATCAGATCAACGTCGCGCTCGGCCGCGACGCGCACGATCTCGCTCGCCGCTTCGCCGTGCGCGATCAACTCTTCCACCTGTAACCCCGCGCATTCTTCGCGCTCGGCCAGCTTCGGCAACTCGCGTGCGGCCGTCTGCTGCAACTGCTCGCTCATGTCCACGAGCGGCAGCGGCTCGGCGACCGGCGCGTACCCGACCGCCGGCATCGTTGGCTCGACCACGTGCAGACAGATGAGCCGCGCCCCCGCTGCCCGCGCCCACTGCGTCGCATACGGCAGCGCACAATCGGCGCACTCGCTGAAGTCGGTCGGCAACAAGATGGAGCGGATGTTCATAAAAGATGAAGGATGAAGGATGAAGGATGAAGGATGGAAGAAAGCTCACGCGCGTTGCGCATTCGAGCGCTCATCCTTCATCCTTCATCCTTCATCCCTCGTTTCCGGTGCGCATTCTACACGGAGAAGAGGTTGTTTGACAGCCCCGCACCCCTTTGTTAGGATTTTCGCCGCAGCCTACCTGAGCAATAAAACGTGCCCACGCATCTGGAGAAGAAAAACCATGAGCAGCACAGCCGCATCCGTTCATTATCTCGGCGTTGATCTTTCCGGCGCAAACATGTGCGCCGCGCTCGTGGACGCGAACGGGCAAGTTGCGGCGCGACGCGAGGCCGCGCTTAACGCGGGCGCGGTCAGCGCGCAAGTGGCGCGCATGGTCACAGAACTACGCGACCCGCACACGCAGATTGCCGCGCTCGGCATCGGCGTGCCGGGTCTCGTCAATCCGCAGACGGGGCGCGTTCTTGTCTCAACTGATCTGCCGACTGCTGCGCGTGGCGACTTACGCGCCGAACTGCAAGAGGCGACGGGGCTGCCGGTCACTTTAGAGAACGACGCGAACGCCGCCGCCTACGGCGAGCACATTGCGGGCGCGGGGCGCGGCGGGCGGCACATGTTCTATGTGACCATCGGCACGGGCGTGGGCGGCGCGCTCATCATGGATGGCCGCCTCTGGCACGGCGCGTCCGGCTTCGCGGGCGAGTTCGGCCACATCACGATTGACCCGGACGGCATCCTCTGCACGTGCGGCAACGTCGGCTGTCTGGAGACGGTCGCCTCCGCGCCCAACATCGTCCGCCGCACACACGAGCGTCTGCTGCGCGACAGCACCTCTTCGCTCTCACGTTTGGGCCTCGCAAAAGACTTCACCGCCGCCGACATCGCGCGCGAGGCCAACAACGGCGACGACTTCGCCCACCTCATGCTTGAGCGCACGGGCCGCTCCATCGGCACAGCCATCGCCGCTGTCATCAACCTGCTCAACATCGAGCGCATCGTCCTCGGCGGCACGATCATGGAAGCCGGCGACCTCATCCTGCAACCCATCATCCGCGAAGCCGGCAAACGCTCCTTCCAACCCTGCTTCGAAGCCACCCAAATCGTCGCCGCCCAACTCGCCTCCGACGCCGTCCCCATCGG
>JANMAD010000603.1:0-12831 GCA_031359515.1 Acidobacteriota bacterium
CAAGGTCTGTCAGACGCGGGTCTTCGGGTGACAGATAGACCGTGACGCGCAGAGGCTCGTGAATCTGTTGCAACAGCGCTTCATCAGGCGCGGGAAAAGAGTTGCGCCGGTTCTCGCTTAAATCCCAACTCGTGCGCCAACCCATCATGCCGAACATTGCGCCAGCCAGCACGACGATCACGCACGCGGTTGCCAACGCGCGCCAGCGCAAGCGCCGCCCCGTGTGCAGCCAGACGACCGCCAGCGCGAAACCGGCGAGGCTGCTGGCAATGATCACAAGCACGGTGTTCAGGCGCAGCATGCCTTGTTCAAAGAAACGCAGCGCGGCCGTCGGCGTGTAGTTCGCCAACTGTTGCAGCAAGCCGCCGCGACCTGCCGCGATGAAGTCGAGCGCCCACGTGCCGACCGTAATACCCAGCGTCACGATGGCCGCGCTGGCTGCGCTTTCGGCGAGCGCGGCGGCGGCGACCGCAATGCCGCCGCTCAACATCACGCGCAGCAGATGGCCCAGCAGCAGATTTACGGTCTCCGGCGCATACAAATGACCACCGTAAGACTTCCACAAGACCATTGCCGCAAGTCCCGGCAACAACGTGACGAGCCAGCCACCCAACAGCACCAAGCCCTTAACCGTCACCTTGCTGGCGAGACTGCCGGGCAATTGGAGTAAGAGTTTGAGACCGCCGCTCTCCTTCTCGGTCGAGAGCAGTCGAATGGCCACGAAGGGAAAGAGCAAGGTCGCCGCCAGATCATAAGCGCCGAGGGTGGGCACGAGGATGCCGTCCAACGGCGTCAGTGCTTGCGGCAGCGCGGCCGGCCCGCCGCCGATGCCGCTCGCTTCCGCATACAGCCCGACGGCGGTGATAAAGCCGTGCCCGACCAGCGGCCCCATCATCAGCAGCAACAACCAGTAGGCCCGCGCCGCCAGCAACTCGCGCCACTCTTTAGCCAACAGCGCGCGGAAGTTACGTGAGCGCAAGAAAAATCTCCTCCACGCCGCCCGTGGGCAGTTGCGCTTGTGCGCGCAACTCGTCCATGCTGCCTGCACCCACCACTTTCCCTGCGCTCAACAACACCAACCGATCACAGACGCGCCCCGCGTCCACCAGTTGATGAATCGAGAGCAGCATTGTCCGGCCGCCGGCCGCATGCTCTCTGAGCAAAGTCATCACGTCGCGCGTTTGCCGCAAGTCCAAACCGTCGAACGGCTCATCGAGCATGAGCAGAGGCTGCGGCGTCAAGAGACCTAACGCCAGCAGGAAGCGTTTCCGTTCGCCCTTTGAGAGCGACCCGATCCGCGCACGCATGAGCGTTGCCAGCCGGAGCGGTTCGATCAATGTTGCTATTTTTACATCGGCGCGCTCATAGAGTTGTGCAAAAAACCTCAGCGCCCATTGCACTGTCTGCTGTGCCCACGGCGCGATGGCGTCGGGCAGATAAAAGAGCGCATCTTTGCGCCGGACGGGCGGCAGCACACGATCAAGATATTTGACCGTGCCGGCCTCTGCGGTCATCAGCCCGGCGAGACATTCAAAGAGCGTCGTCTTACCCGCGCCGTTCGGGCCGATGAGACCCAGTATCTCGCCCGCGCGCACCGAAAAACTTACGTCGTCCAGCACACGCCGCGCGTTGAAGTTTTTGCTGACGCGCTCAACAGTTAATAGCTCAGGCACGAGATATTTATACCATCCAGCGCAACGTCGAGTTTATAGCTGTTTGCCGTTACGTTTAGCTGCTTGTCAGTACCACCTGCGGTAGCGGGTGGGTCGTGCTAACGCCACTAAGAACCCACCGCTACCGCAGGTGGTACTGCCAGGAGTTTGGCAAGATGAATGAAGCGCGCCGAAACATACAGCGCGCTTCATTCCCTAAGCCTCGGTCGCTTTCACTTAGAAGATGAACCGCGCTTGCAGTTGGAACATGCGCGGCGGGTCTATGTTGGCGAACGCCGGGAGCGCGTTCGTCGCGGCTGCGTTTGTGAACGTAGTTGTCAGCGCGCCGAAATCTGAGCGCGGCGTGGCGGTGTCCACGCCACCAACGAGCGTCGAATAAATCGTCTGTCCGCGCCCGAGCATGTTCGCGTGATTGAAGATGTTGAAGCCCTCCAACCTGAGTAGGAGAGCCGTGCGTTCTGACAGCTTGATGCGCTTCTCGCCGAAGATCGCTACATCGGAGGTCGGAGTGCCCCGAAACGCCGACTTGCGGATGACCTGACCGTTAATGACCGGCCGGTCGTTGTTCGCGCCGTCGCCGTTGTTGTCAATGCCGGTGGTGGCATTGAACGGCCGCGCCGACGCGAGTTGGGTCAGTGTGCCGGCCGTGATGTCGAACGGGAAGCGATAGGTGAAGGTGAGAACAGCGCGATGCCGCTGATCGACTACGCTCGGGCCGCGTTCTTCCTCGCCGAGCCGCGACATGATGCCCTGGTTCGGCGCAATGCCGTTGCCGTCCGGTTCGGTAGTGTTGGTCGCCTTGGAGAACGTGTAGCTGAGCGCGGCATATATCCGCCGGTGGCCGCGATAGCTGAGGTTCGTCTGCAAGCCGTTGTAATCGGCGACGCCGAGATTCATCAACACGTTGACCTGACGCACGCCGCTCGGGGCCGGCACGATGGGCCGGGCGTTGTTGGCCGCGGTCACAGTCCTAACCTGTCCCGGTGCCGTGCGCTCGAAAAACGCCGGGGCGTTCAAATCTACCGTGCGATCAATATCGCTTAAGTGCTGATGCACGTAGTCGGCCCCGAAGAACAACCCCTTTACCACCTCGCGCTCCGCGCCGATGGACACCACTTGGCTGCGGGGATTCACAAACTTATCGGGGTAGTTCGGCAACTTGCTAAAGTCCAGCCCGAACTTCGCGAACTGTGCGGTGTAGAAATCTCGCCGCCCCGCCCGAATCGTGATGTCCCGCGCAGGAATTTGCGTAGCCACCAATGTCCGCGGATCAACGTTGACGGGCAGGCATGCGCCCGTCAGACAGGTGGGGAAGCCGAGTTGGCCGGGCGTCGCAGTGTAGGTCGTCAAGCCGTCCAGCCCGTTCACCAGATAGCCGGCGATGGCGTTGGCGCGAATCTGCGTGTAATACATGCCGTAGCCGCCGCGAATCGAGGTGCGCGCATCGCCGCCGGGATGCCAGCCAAAGCCGATGCGCGGCGCGAAGTTGTTCTTATCGTCGGTCAAGGTCTGCCGGTCGTAGCGCAAGCCCAGATTCATCGTGAAATCCGGACGCACTTTCCAATCATCCTGCACGAAGGCGGTCAAGAGCCACTGCGGCAGGTTGTAGCTGCTGATGCCGAAGTTGATCGGCTGCGTGTAGTTCTGCACGTCGTTGAGCGTCAACTGATCGAACGGCGCGGTCGTGTTGTTCCTGAACGTGAACGTGCCGAGGATGGCGGTGCCCGGCTCGCTGCCCGTGCCGCCGGAGGTGTGCCGGATCACGCTGCCGCCGAAGCGCAGGTACTGCTTGCCCAGCGACCACGACAGCGTGTCCGCGAGTTGCCACTGGTGACTAAAGATGTCGGAGGCGCGCGATTGGCCGATGGTGAACGGCACAGCTCCGGCGCGCGTGTAGGTCGTTGAGAGGTTCTTAGCCTCCCAGAGCGTGACAGGATCGCCATGCAGATAGGCGAAGCGCGCTTCATTGAGCAGACTCGCGTTGATGACCGTCGTGTGATTGACCTGCGCCGTCCATGACCGCCGCGAGTACCGGCGCGCGACGCTCGGGGCGCTCGTGCCGCTCACGGCGTCCTGCGGGTTGTCGTCGAAAAACCGGTCGACGTTGAAGCGCACCATCAAGTTCTGATTCGTCGTGAGCTTGTGATCCAGTCGGCCGTCGAAGAGGAACTGGCGGTAGTGGCCCGTATAGTCGAGATGCCCATCCGCCGGCAGCAGGAAGGCAGGCAGCGTGGATGAGAGGAACGTCGTGCGATTCTGCCGCGTGTAGTCGGCCGTGACGAAGAAGAAGGTCTTATCTTGTTTGACGGGCCCGCCGATTGAGCCGGAGTACTGGCTCAGCTGGTCGGGGATGTCTACCGGGTTGATCGCTTGGAGCGTGGTGGGCGTCGTGCAAGTCGACACGGACGGTGGGCAGTAATTCTTAGTCGAGAACCTCTTAGCCTGCCAGCTACCACCGGGCCGGAGCATGAACAGGCCTTCGCCGTGCAGTGTGTTCGTGCCGGACTTGGTGACGATGTTCAGAGCGGGGCCGGAAGTCCAGCCGAACTCGGAAGAGAACGCGTTCGAGAGCACGTTGATTTCCTGAATCGCGCCGACCGGCACGGTGGCGATGGCCGTCTGGCGGCCCCACCCCTCATCGTTGTTCGCGCCGTCGAGCGTGAACGTAGTGGCGCGGCGGGAGCCGACGCCGGTGATAAAGTACGTAGCGTTGACGAAGAGATCGCCCGTGCCCTTCCCCTGCCGGAACGCCGAATTGAGGAGCGGCAGCGTCGTTGCCTTGCGGCCGAGGATCGGCGTCTCGTCTATGCGCGGGCTGTCGAGCGGGAGGCCGATCTGCGGGTTCGCGCGCACGCCTTCGACGGTGCCATAGACGGTGACCTCCGCTTCCGCCGCAGTGCCGACGAGGAGCTTCACCTTCAGGGTCGCGGTCTCGCCCGAGCGCAGTGTGATGTCCTTGCGCTCTTCGTCGGCGAAGCCTTGTTTGGACACGGTGACCGTGTAGGTGCCCGTCAGCGACAGCGCCGGAATGGTGACGCTGCCGTCGCTGTCCGAGACGACATCGCGCGCGGCCCCGGTCGCGTTGTTCACTACCGAAACTTTGGCGGCCGGCACGACTGCGCCGTTTTGATCGACCACGACGACGATCATCGAAGCTGTGTTGGGCGACTGCGCGAAGCCGGCCTGCGCCAGCAGCAACAGCCCCGTGAGCAGCGCGCATGATGTTAGCAAGCGCCGCAGCGCACCCGCACACAGACGAATGGCGACGAGAGAGTTGAAGACTGTCATGGAAATGCCGATCACCTCTAAATTGGAATTGCTATAAGAGCTATAGCAGCGGACCTACAATAGGAAAGTAACCACAAACGCCATCTACTACCAGTCGCCGTAGTTAGACGGGCAGGCGGGCGGGCGGATTCAAGTAGTAAGTGCAACAAGTGGTAGTTTGAAGAATACCTCGTTCGGCGTCTTGTAGCCGAGTGTTTTGCGCGGACGATTGTTAAGTAGTTCCACTACTTTGGTGATCTGCCTATCAGTGACCTTTGACAAATCGGATTTCTTCGGGAAGTATTGCCGTACCAGCCCGTTGGTGTTCTCGTTCAACCCGCGCTCCCATGCATGATACGGAGGGGCAAAGTAAAAAATGAAGCAACCAGCTCTTCTTATAATTGACACGATAAATGATTGTTTCACTCACGAGCAGCTTACCGCCCAACGGGCTGCCCTTACTAACTCGATTAATAACCTTCTCCATTTCGCACGAGAGAAACAGTTTCACATCATTTGGGTTCGCCAAGAGTTCGAACCCGATCTAAGCGATGCATTCCTGGAAATGCGCGATGAAAATATCAAAATGTACATAAAGGACACACCTGGAAGCCAGATATTGAATGAGTTAGAACAAAGAAATGGTGACCATGAGATTATCAAGAAGCGATATAGCGCATTCTTTCGTACCGACTTGGATAATTTATTAAGCTCACTTAATCCATCTTTAATTCTTTTGGCAGGTGTTAACACGCACGCCTGCATAAGAATGGCAGCAATTGACGCTTATCAGCGAGATTACCGGGTGATAATTATTGAAGATTGCGTTGCTTCTCCCGACAAGAGGCATCATGATATAACCTTGAATTATTTAGGTAACAGAATTTCAAGGGTGGTTAAGCTCGCTATATTTAAAAATGAATTTAATTCCGAGATGGCTACCTAACAAACGGATGGCTTCTGTTATCGAAGCCATGTATCAGCCTAAGAAGGTTGGCATGCTTGCCGCTGGCTTCGATGTTGCGCATACTCATATACATGTTCTGCCGATGTATGATTATCACGATATTACTTCCAAAGTTATTCTCGAAGGGAAGCGTGCAAATCTGACGGAGGGGGAGTTGCAGATGGTTGCCGCGCAAATAAAGCGAGGCTTGAATGTGCAAGGCGCAGGCGCGATCTAACAACTCATTGACCCCGACGCCGCGATAGCATTCTTTCCAACGTTGATTTATCCTTTCCGAGTTGGATGCTTTTCGCTCGGCACGGGTTTAGACAAATTTGGGCGCTAGACCGTGCGGGAGGCGAGCCATGCTGTTCCACATCAGCGAAGAATCCGGCATCGGAAGGTTCGAGCCGCGCGCGTCGGAATACGCCAGCGGGCTCGTCGTGTGGGCCATTGATGCGGGGCGCCTGCGCAACTACCTGCTCCCGCGTGAGTGCCCCCGCGTGACCTACTACGCCGGGCGCGAGACCACCCCGGCTGATGTAGAACGGTTTCTTGGGTCAAGCCCGGCGGTCGTCGCAGTCGAAAGCGGCTGGGTGGAACGCATGCGGTGTTGTCGGTTGTACTGCTACCACCTGCCGCCGGAGACATTCGCGTGTATTGACGAGTGCGCCGGCTACTTCGTGAGCCGTGTGCCGGTTGTGCCCGCGCGCGTCGAAGTCTTCGATGACCTGATAGCCGAGTTGCTGAAGCACGGAGTCGAGCTACGTTTCGTGCCGAGCCTATGGCCTCTGCGCGACGCGGTTGTTGCATCCAGTTTGCAGTTCTCTCTCATCCGCATGCGTAATGCCTTGCCGAGGGCGACGGACTGACAACGCCATGCACCCGCCGCCCTGCCACGAAGTCTTTCATGATAGTTGCGTAGGGGCGCGGGCGAGGACAGGCGTTAGACCTCTAGTAATTTTGTACGGGTTAAGTTAGGGACCCAACTCTGCCCCTTTTTTACTAGCTAGGCTAAAGAGTTGAAACAGCCCACAGCCGAAGCTTTAGCCGAAGAGATGGTGTTGGTGGGCGTGACCCAAGTTCATCACGCGAGCTAATATCACTACGCTATCCTACAGATCAGAGGAGGAATTTATGAGTCTGAGTGAGATGTTGTTACCGGAGTTCGAGCATGAGATGGCGAGCACGCGTCGGACGCTTGAGCGCGTGCCGGAGGATAAGTTCGATTGGAAGCCGCACGAAAAATCTATGCCGCTCGGCGGGCTGGCGACGCACCTTGCCAACATCCCTAGTTGGGTCGGACACACGATTGAGAAGGATGCGCTCGACGTGGCCCC
Organism: Acidobacteriota bacterium; assembly: GCA_031359515.1. Taxonomy (GTDB): domain Bacteria; phylum Acidobacteriota; class Blastocatellia; order Pyrinomonadales; family Pyrinomonadaceae; genus QHXQ01. Next base: position 7,227 of record JANMAD010000603.1, read on the forward strand.
GCCGGGCGAGCCGCCGTTGCGCATGCAGCAGGCGACATCGCGTGCGGAGGTGCTGCAACAATTCGATCAGAACGTCGCGGCGGCGCGGGCCGCGCTGGCGGGCGCGAGCGACGAAGAATTGCTCAAGCCTTGGACGCTGCTCTCCGGCGGCAAGACCGTCCTGAGCATGCCGCGCGTCGCCGTGCTGCGCGGCTTCGTGCTGAATCACAACATACATCATCGCGCGCAACTCGGCGTCTATCTGCGCTTGAACGACGTGCCCGTGCCCGCGATCTACGGCCCGTCGGCCGACGAGAGCGCGTTTTAAGACTGGCCACACAGGCGCGGAAACGTTTGAGCGAACAAGGGAGCAACCCGTTTATGCGTTATCGAAAATTCGGCCGCACGGGCTGGCAAGTAAGCGAACTTGGCTACGGCATGTGGGGCATGGGCGGTTGGAGCGGTGCGGACGACGAAGAGTCGCTGGCGTCGCTCCAACGCGCCGTCGAGTTGGGCTGCAACTTTTTCGATACGGCCTGGGGCTACGGCGAAGGGCGCAGCGAGGCTTTGCTCGGCCGCCTCGGCCGCGCCAACCCGCAAGCGCGCCTCTATACTGCGACCAAAGTGCCGCCCAAAAACTTTCAGTGGCCCGCGCGCTCCGAGTTCACAGTTGAGGACACGTTCCCGCCCGATCACATCGAGCGCTTTGTCCACGAGAGTCTTGAACACGCTGGTCTTGATAACTTCGATCTCATGCAATTGCACACGTGGGACGATGCGTGGCTCGCGGATGATCGCTGGTACAAGAAGCTCGATGAGTTGCGCGGGCAAGGATTGTTTCGCGCCATTGGCATCAGCCTGAATCGCTGGGAGCCGTGGAACGGCGTGCGCGCCGTGCGCAGCGGCTTGATTGATGCGGTGCAGGTCATCTACAACATCTTCGATCAGAATCCGGAGGACGAGTTATTCCCCGCCTGCGCCGAGATGGACGTAGCCGTCATCGCGCGCGTGCCGTTTGACGAAGGCACGCTGACCGGCACGCTCACCAGAGACAGCAAGTGGCCCGAAGGCGACTGGCGCAACACTTATTTCGTGCCGGAGAATTTAATCCCCAGCATCGAGCGCGGCGACAGACTCAAGCCGCTCGTGCCCCCAGACTCGACGCTCGCGGAGATGGCCCTGCGCTTCATCCTCAACAACCCGACAGTCAGCACCATCATCCCCGGCATGCGCAAGCCCGCCCACGTCGCGGCTAACATCGCCGCCAGCGACAAAGGGCCGCTGCCCGCCGACCTGCACACACAACTCCGCGCGCATCGTTGGGAGCGCAAGCCGACGGCTTGGTCACAGTGAGTCAAACGCACAGCCGGACGCTGCCGCTGCTGTTCGCCACGACGTTGTTCGTCAGCGCGGCGTTGCTCTTCTGGGTCGAGCCGATGGTGGCGAAGATGTTGTTGCCGCTGCTCGGCGGCACACCGGCCGTGTGGAACACTTGCCTGCTCTTTTTTCAAGCGACATTACTTGCCGGTTACGCCTACGCGCTCGGCGCGGCCAAGTGGCTCACCGCGCGCCAACAGCTCGCCGTGCAACTCGCGCTGCTCGTCATCGCTTGCATCAGCCTGCCTATTGCGCTCTCTGCCACAGCGATCAACTCCGTACCGGTCGAAGGCAATCCAGCTTTCTGGCTACTCGGTCGGTTGATACTCACGACGGGTTTGCCCTTCTTCGTCCTCGCTACCAACGGCCCACTCCTGCAACACTGGTTCGCCGCCACGCGCCACACGCACGCGCGCGATCCTTATTTTCTCTACGCCGCCTCGAACGCCGGCAGTCTACTCGCCCTCATTGCCTATCCTGCGCTGCTCGAACCACGCCTCAATCTCCATCAGCAAAGCACGCTCTGGGCTTACGGCTATGCACTGCTCCTCGCCCTCATCGTTTTCTGCGGACTCGCATTCACGCGTGCGCGCCGCACCCAGCCATCTGTCACGCATGCCGATACACAATCAACGACCGACAATGATCAATCCATGTTCGCCGAAGAACAAATCTCAAATCTCGCATCTCAAATCTCAAATAACAACGAACAACGAACAACGGACAACGGACAACGGGCAACAGACTATGCCCCGCTCACACTCCGTCGTCGTTTGCGCTGGCTCGCGCTCGCGTTCGTGCCGTCGAGTCTAATGCTCGGCGTGACGACGTTCATCTCCACCGACATCGCCTCGCTGCCGTTGCTCTGGGTCGTCCCGCTCGCGCTCTATCTGCTCACGCTCATCCTCGCTTTCGCGCGTCGCCAACTCATCACGCCGCGCCTGCTCACACGCATCCTGCCCGGTGTGACGCTCGTGCTGCTGCTCGTCTATCTCTCCGGCGCGACGCAGCCCGTCGCGTTCCTCATGCTGCTGCACCTGCTCTATCTCTTCGTCGCCGCGCTCACCTGCCACGCGCTGCTCGCCGCCGACCGCCCGCCGCCCGCGCACCTACCGGAGTTCTATCTTTGGCTCGCTGCCGGCGGCGCGCTCGGCGGTCTCTGTAACGCACTCGTTGCGCCCGCCGTCTTCAACGCCGTCGTCGAATACCCGCTCGCGATCCTGCTCGCCTGTCTGCTGCTACCACGCACAGACGAACGCGCACTGTTCACGCGCAACAACGCACCCGAAGAACTGACGAGCAACGAGCTACCCCGCTCGCGCACAACGCGCACACGCCGGCTCGACGTTGCGCTCCCGCTCAGCGTGCTGTTGCTCACGGCCGCGCTCGCGTTCGTCGCCGATCATTACGCATTGGCGCAGGTTGAAACTTTAGCTGTTGCGGCCGGCGTGCCCTTGCTCATCGCTTATCAATTTCGCCGTCGCCCTTTGCGCTTCGCGCTCGCGCTCGGCGCAGTCCTGCTTGGCAGCCATGTTTACGCGCAACTCAACACGCGCACGCTCACGGCCGAGCGCAACTTCTTCGGCGTCCTGCGCGTCACGCGCAACGAGCGCGACACGCTCCACCTGCTCTACAACGGCAGCACCCTGCACGGTCGCCAGTACGCCGACTTCACGCGCCAGTGCGAACCGCTCTCTTACTATCATCGTGCAGGCCCGCTCGGGCAGGTCTTTGCCGCTTACCAAACGCGCCCCGCCAACGGCGACGTGGCCATCGTCGGTCTCGGCACGGGCGCGACCGTCACCTACGCACGCGCGGGCGAGCGTTGGACGTTCTACGAGATCAACCCGGAGGTCGTCGGCGTCGCCCGCGCGCCCGAATATTTCACGTATCTGATCAACTGCGCGCACGCGCCCGTCAACGTCGTCCTCGGCGACGCGCGGCTGCAACTACAACGCGCCCCCGACGGGGCTTACGGTCTGATCGCGCTCGACGCTTTCAGTTCCGACGCCATCCCCGTCCACCTGATGACCGAGCAGGCACTCGATCTTTATCTGACGAAGCTCGCGCCCACCGGCTTGCTCGTCTTTCACATCTCGAACCGCAGCCTCGACCTGCATCCGGTCGTCGCCGACCTCGCGCGCAGCCGCAACCTCGTCTGCCTTGCTCGCGACGACACGCAACCGACGGACGTGGCCGGCAAAGAGGCCTCGCAATGGGTCGTCATGGCGCGCAGCCCCGCCGACCTCAATCAACTACTCACCGACCCGCGCTGGCATCTGCTCCCCGGCGACGCGCGCCGCCACGTCTGGACGGACGACTTCTCCAACATCATCACCATCTTCAAGTGGCGCTGACCTGTCGCGATGCATTGCGTTACGCCTATTGCGGGCATCTACCGCATTTCTGCGGTAAAATACATTAGGCCATTAGTGATTTTATATGAGTATCATACGTCTTATTAAGACTGCACGACTTGAGGCAAATCTACTTGTCATTTTGGCCTTGGCCTTGCTGATCTTTAAAGTTCTTGTCCTTAATCGCTTTGCCAGTTTTTTCTTCGGCGCATATGAGCTTGGTCTAATCGTAGAAGCAATTCTTGCTTCCGTAGTCGCTAGCTATATTTTCTATTTGTTTGTTGTACATCTGAAAGAGTACTCGGATAAGTCCACAATACGCCCCTATATCGCAAAAATACTGCCAAGATATTTGGAACTTGCCAGAGTCAGTTGCTAGGCCTCAGTATGGAAAGTGGTATAGAAATCTCCCTTGACAATATATCCGTTGGCTTGATTACCGATGCGTTCAAGAAGATTGCTCCATACTCAGAAGCACCGCTTATTCTGTCCCCTTCTAAAATACGTGCAACTTGGTTCCAGTATTTTTCCCTTCACAGAAATCGAACTCGTGAGAGTATCAGCCGCGTGCTTACTCAACTCCCGTTTGTTGACGCGCAGTTAGTTAGCTTGCTAACGGCTATAGATGATTGCTCGCACTTTCACGAACTCGAATATCTGCAAAACATGATAGTAAGTAACACCGATATGTCTGCATGGGCCTCAACCTTTGCGGATTATTGCCAGTTATGTAAAAGGCTGAAAGATTATTGGGAAAGTCATTAGCATGGACGCCGTGTGCAGCAATAGTTTGGCTGCATGGCTGTTAATCAAGCCGCAAGCTAACAAGTTATCTGCGCAGCATTGTCAAAGATTGGCGGATGAGTAAAAATGCTGTCTCATGGCAGCCGAAAGCGATTTGGCTTTTGAATGGGACGAAGATAAAGCCGCCGCTAATCTGACGAAGCACAAGATCAGTTTTGCGGAAGCGAAGACGGCGTTTGCCGACCCCTTTGCGCTTACGATAGCCGACCCAGATCATTCCGTTGCCGAACATCGTTTCATTGCCATTGGCGCATCTGCGAACGGAAAGATTTTGGTTGTGTCTTATACCGGGCGCGGGCGGAACATCCGCTTGATTAGTTGTCGTAAAGCAACAAAAGCAGAACGAAGCATATATGAAGAAAGAGAAAGTTTCTAAAACACAAGATCGAGCGCACGACGAGATGCGGCCCGAATATGATTTTCGCGGCGGCGTGCGGGGCAAACACTACCAAGCGTACCGGCACGGGCATAGTGTGACGATTCACAAAACTGATGGCACGACGACCGTGCAACATTTCAAACTTGAGGAAGGCGCAGTTATGTTAGCGCCAGACGTGCGGGCGTATTTTCCCGATTCGGAATCGGTGAACAAGGCATTACGCAGTCTGATTATGTTGCTGCCAAGAAAATCTAAAGCGAGAGCGAGAGCCTGAGTTGCCGCTTCGGACAATATCTATAGGCAACAAGAGCATGGTTTCACCAATCACGCATCGAACCAATTATTCCACCCGCGCGCCTGATAGCATCTCTTTCATTACTGTCTTCTCCGATTAGCTTGACTGCTTCATACGGGCGGTAGGTGAATTCGAACGTTTGACTTATACAAGCTAAGCCTACTTTATTGATGGAAACCGACAATGCAGCATGATAAGAAACGTCTGAAGCAAGAGTATCAGCAGAGCCATCGGCAGGCGGGAGTGTTTCAGATTCGCAATATGGTTAACAGGAAAATGTTTGTCGGCAGCGGGCTAGACCTCCCCGGCATTATAAACCGGCATAGATTCGACTTGAAGATGGGCGGGCATCGGAACAAAGAGTTGCAAGCCGACTGGCACGAGTTTGGCAGCGCGAACTTCGTCTTTGAAGTT
>JANMAD010000605.1:0-1581 GCA_031359515.1 Acidobacteriota bacterium
GCACTTCATCTCCGGCATTGGCACGGGCGGCACGATCTCCGGCACGGGCCGTTTCTTGAAAGAGCAGAATCCGAACGTACGCATTATCGGCGCAGACCCTTACGGCTCGATCTTCAAAACATACAAAGAGACGGGCCGCGCACCGGACGTGACGCCGTATCTCGTTGAAGGCATCGGGCAGGAGATCGTGCCGGAGAACGCGCAGTTGCGTTACGTGGACGAGATCATCAACGTCACCGACCGCGACTCGTTCGAGTTGTCGCGGCAACTAGGACGACAAGAAGGCATCTTCTGCGGCGGTTCGACGGGCACGAACGTCGCGGCGGCGTTACGCGTCGCGCGCACGCTCGACGAGACGGGTCTCGTCGTCTTCATCGTCTGCGACACGGGCGAGCATTATCTGTCGAAGCATCATTCGGACGAATGGATGAAAGAGAAGCAACTGCTTGAGCCGCAGAAGATCACGGCTGGATTGATGAGCGACACGAAGAACACGAACGCGCCGCCGACGCTCGTCAGCGCCGCGCCCGCCGACCGCGTGAGCGACGTGCTGGCGCTGATGGACGAGCGCGGGCTGTCCTACATCCCCGTGTTGGCAGACGGCCGCTCCGTCGGTAGCTTGCGCGAGAACCGCGTGCTGGCGAAGGTCTTGCGTAAACGCGAACTGCTCGAAGGGCCGGTCAGCGACGTGATGGACGCGAGCTTCCCGGTCGTCGAAGACGACGTGAGCATCAACGATGTCACGCGCAAACTGCAAACCAACCACGCCGTCCTCGTCGAAGTCTACGGTCGCATCACCGGCATCATCACGCGCCACGATCTACTCGACATGCCGGCCGCGAATACGCACAGGTAGTCGGCCCGTCCGCACTGTTCTTTGTGCCGATATTTAGCGGGTCAAACAGTTCGGCTGGCGGCGCAAAGATGCTTGAGCAAAACCTATTTACTTGGCGGTCATGCGGTAGTAAATTTAGCCAAATCTAATGCGGCTGCCCGCCTTGAAAATCAAGGCGCATGATCGCACAAAAACAAATCAGGAGAGGCTGAACATGAAAAGATTGCTGTTGTTGTCGTCGTTCGTTTTGATTGTCGGCGTGTCCGAGGCATGGGGGCAGTGCAAGGATATACGCATCCCGCGCGGGCAGATTTCGACGACCCTCAAGGGCCTCAGTAAGAAGACTAATGATTGCTATCGCCTCCGCGCCCGCGCCGGCCAGAAAATAATTCTACATCTCGCGGCGGCGGACAAGCGCGTGACGTTCAGCCTGTCGGAGGATTCTTACGATGCGGACTTCACCGCCCAAAACGTGCGCGATTGGGAAGGCGAGACGGGCAACGTTGACGCATACCTGATCAGCGTCGGCGGCGGCAAGCGGGGCGCGGCTTATACGCTTGAAGTAACCATCAAATGACGTGGGGTTAGACATCGGGGGCGCGTTGCAATGATGAAGAAATTTGTCTGGTCTTCCTTACGGGGCAAAGTTCCTGACCGAGAACAGACAGCTTCGTTATGAGATTGATTGTCACCGAAAAACCTTCGATGGGGCGCGACGTGGCGGCGGCGTTGGGCGCGACGCGGCG
>JANMAD010000480.1:0-11553 GCA_031359515.1 Acidobacteriota bacterium
GCGATCCCTTGCGCGCGACAGAAGTTGACGCACTCATCGAACATCTGCGGCGCATCGGGCGCATGCGCGCCGACGAAGACGAAATGCGCGTGCGGCACGACGGCAAACAGCGTGGGCAGTGCGCGACAGACGGTCAGTTGATCCTTACGCCCGTCGGCGTAGAAATTGCCGACCATGCCGAGCAGCAGCTCGCGCCCGGTCAGATTCAATTCTGCGCGCAGGTCGCCGCCGGTTGGCTGCAAACGCTCAGCATCCACGCCATTGTAGATAACGTGAAAATTGCGACTCGTGTCGAGTCCCGCGTCTGTGCGCAGACAGTTGAGCAGGTCGCGGCTGACGGCAACGTTGGCATGCATGCGCGGCGCGAGGAACTTGAGCGCGCGGGCATTCTTCCTGTCCGCCGCGCAGAGATGAAAGCTCAGCGCGCATTTCGTCTGCGTGCCGCGCGTCGCCAGATATGCGTGTAACGCTTCGACCGCTTGATGCGTATGCACGACGTTGATGCCGCGCGCTTTAGTTAGTCTGCGCAGACGCGCTGCCAGATGCAGATCAACCGGCCCGTGACGTTGCCAACGAATGAACTCTACGCCGGAGCGTTGGAACTCGGCTTCGAGCGCGCCGCCGCCTGTGGCCGCGAGCGTCAAGTCCAGCCCATTGGCGCGGGCGTTGCGGCACACGTCGAGCACCAGCGTCTCTGTGCCGCCGCGATTGAGCGAGTCGAGTATGTGTAGCACCTTCATCGCCGCGCGAACTGTTCACGCCTCTACTGACCTGCGTCCTCGATTTGCTTGACGAAGCCGTATACGTCCTGATGTCTGTCCCAGCCCTGCGCACGAAAATAGACTTCGCGCAAACCGCCCACCTCCCGCGCCTGTTGGCGCACCCAGGCGGGCGCGGTCAGCGAGACACCGTAGCCGGGCACTGCCGGATAGTCGAGATAACCGTGCCCCTGTTGCCGGTAAGACTTGGTGAGCGCGGGTATTTCATCGCGCAGTAGGCCGTAAAAATCCGCCTGCTCGTGTACGCGCCCGGCGACGAAATCGCCGTGCGTGGTGAACAGCAATAGCCCGCCGGGCGCGAGGTGGCGCGCGAAGAAGGCGAGCAGGGCGCGCGTGCGCTCGCCGTCGAGATGCGTGATGAGCGAGCCGCACCAGATGAGATCAAACTCGTTGGCGAGCGTCAGCGCGGCGAGATCATAAGATGATTGGGCGGGCAGCGCGCCAAAACGTTCGGCGCAGAAGCGCACGGCGTCCGGCAGCAACTCGCAGGCAGTGATGCGCGCAGCGGGGAAGCGTTGCACGAGGAAGCGCAGCACGCGCCCGTAACCGCAGGGCAGATCGAGTATGTTGTGAACTGACTCGACGTGCGCCGCTTGTAGCGCCTCTTCGATGCATTTGATCGCGGATAGCCCGACGCTGAAATAATGTGCGCCATCGCCCTTGTACATGCCGTCTGCGTACGAGATGCGGCTGTCAACTTTACCAAGCAAGGCGCGTTCGGCATCGCTCAGCGCAGACGATGCGAGCAGTTGTGCTTTTTGCTTGCGCGTGCGCGCGGGTCGTGCGCGTGTCCAACGCTGCACCGCGCCCAGACGCCGGCGCACGCCACGCGGCAAGAACTGTTTTAGTGGCCCTGTCTTCATCTATGCCTAAGAGTTGTATCCACCGATTTGCTTCCGCCGCGCGCCGTGGTCAAGAATACAGACCGCCGCAGGAAAGCGCACGCGAGAGTCGCCGTGTCAGAATCGCAACCACAATCCACGCCCCTTGCGCCGGCCGCTGTCTCGGTCGTCGTGCCCTCATATAATCACGCGCCATTCATCGCGCAAGCTCTGCGCTCGATCTGTCGACAGACATTGCGGCCGGCGGAACTGCTCGTCATTGACGACGGCTCAAGCGACGGCTCACCAAAGATCATCGCGCGTGCGTTGCAAGACTACGAAGGCGCGTGCGAGTTGATCGTGCGCGCGAATCGCGGTCTCGCCGTTACGCTCAACGAAGGCTTCGCGCGTTGCGGGCGCGGTCGTTACTTCGCCTATCTCGGCTCGGACGATCTCTGGTTGCCGGAATTTTTAGCCGCGCGCGTCGCGCTGCTCGAAGCGCGCCCGCGTGCTGTGCTGGCCTATGGTCATGCTTATAGCATTGACGATGCGGCGCGCATCATTGATTGCACGCTTGATTGGGCGCGCTACGTGGACGGCGACGCCCGCGCGATGCTCCTGACCACGCTCGCGCCGCTCAGCCCGACCATCGTCTATCGGCGCACGGCATTGCCTGAACGCCCGTGGAATGAAGCAGCGCGGCTCGAAGACTACGAGCTATATCTACGGCTGAGCGGTGCAGGCGAGTTCGCCTTCGACGCGCGTGTGCTATCAGCATGGCGGCAGCACGATTACAACGCGAGCCAAAACTTAACGATGATGCTCGCTGAACGACTCACCGCGCAACAACGCGCCGCCGCTAGTCTCAACCTTGGTGCGCTTGAGTTGGCCCGCTATCAAGCGCTCGCGCGCTTCCGCAGCGCGCAGGAGTTTATGCGGCAGGGACGCAAGCTGACGGCGTTGCAGTTGCTGTTACCAAATTTGCGCGCCGCGCCCTCAGTCACTGAAGCCGCGCGTTTGCTCGCTGGTCTCATCATGCCGCAGACGATTTTGCGCCGCCGCAAACAGCGCAGGCGGCAACAGGCCGGCGCACGTTATGGCCTGCTGCCGTTGGACGACGCAGAGAGCGGCCGCCTAAGCTTTGATGATGAAAAGATGGCTGGTTGAAATGCGCAGTTCCGTGAACTTCGACGGCCGGTGTGGCTTGGTGCCGTACTGCGGGTGGGTGATGTCCGCCATGCCCAGTTCATCTATCAACTCCTTGACGAAACCCACCATGCCATAGTCGTGGCTGTGATACTGCGCTTTGAGCGCCAACGCTTTCAGCCATGCCAGCAGCCGCGCGGCGAAGGGTATGCGCGCGACCACTTTGTGTTGATGCAAACGCGCAAAGATGCGCGTCGTGCGATAGAGCGCGGGGCTGAGCGCGCGACTGTGCGGCTGATAGCCGATGCCGTCCACCCACCCGGCCCAATAGCCGGTGCCCCAATCCTCGATGACATACACGCCGCCGCTCTTCAGGTGATGCTCGAATAGATACCAGAAGCTGGCGCGGGCTAGCACGCCGATGTGCGCGCAGTCGTCAATGATGATGTCGAAGCCGGCGGGCGCATTCTCGCGCGCGATCCGGTCGAGTAGCTCAGTGTCCTGCTGCGCACCCTGATATGTGCGCACGCGCCCCGTCGGGTCAGCAAGTTCGACCGGCTCGATGTCCAGCCCGACGATCAAGCCGCGTGGAAAATAATCGCGCCAGAGCAAGAGCGAGCCGCCGGTCTTGATGCCAAGCTCAAGCAACCGCACCTCCTGATCGCGCAGACCGCCGAAGTAATGCTCGTAGTTGCGCAGATAGTGCGTGTGGACGGCCTTATCGGTGTCGTACTTGGCGGCGATGTGTGCGAGATCAAGCATCTCTTATCTTTAGCTTGGATCACAGGACGCTAAATCGAAGCACATAAGACGTGGCCCGGAAAGCGAAAACGTTTATCCACGAAACCACACGAACAAGCACGAAGCAAAACAGAAGAATGTTCGCGTCGTTTCGTGTTGATTCGTGGATAGCTTTTCCATCTTGTCCTAATCTTTCGTGGGTTTGATTTAGTCCGAGCGGTCTGAACCGCTACGATCAGTTGCGCGCGTATGATAGCTGTCACTTGGCTTCTTGCTCAAGGATGCGCGCCGGCTGCGCGGCTTGCTGCCGGGCGGCGAGCGCGAGGCCCATGATGAAGTAGAAGATCATGACCACTTCCGAGTCGCCGAAGTTGTAATGTACTAACCCGCTCGTGCAAAAGCCGACCAGCCCGCCAAGTGCGCCAAGCGCCAGCCCGCGCTCGATCCAGTTGTCAGCCGCACCACTGCCGCGCGCCAGTCGCCAGAGCATGCGGCCGTAGATGAAGAGCAGCGCGAGCCAGAGCAAGAGCGTGGGGAGACCGCGCTCGAAAGCGATTTGCAAAGGCGTCGAATGCAGATGACCCCAAGGCAGCTTCCCGCCTTCGAACATGCCCCACTCGCGCCAACGATACTTGAGCGTGTCCATGCCGACGCCGACGAGCAAATGACGCGGCCGGCTCAGCAAGATGCGCGTGCCCTCGCGCCAGACGACCAGCCGCCACGCGGTCGAACCCTCTTGCGGATCGATAAAGGCGACCCGGCGTTGTTGTTGGAGGACGAAGAGACCGGCGAGCGCGAGCGGCAACGCGACGACCGCAGTCAACAACAGCACGCGCCGGCTCGCGCCGGTGAGGGCGATCACGAAGGCTGAGACTAAAAACCCTAACCAGGAAGCGCGCGTCACCGTCAGCACGAGCGCAGCGGTTATGCCTGCGATGGCCGCGCCGAGCAACAACCCCCGCGTGCTGCGCTTCTGCTTCACGGCAATGAATAAACCGAGCGCGAGCGAGCCGATCAGTTGCAGAGCTTCCGCGTAGGTCGTGTAGTGGCCGTAGAAACCTGCGGCCCGGTCGTCGCGCCCGCGCGCCCAAGCGTCGATGCCGAGCCGCGCGGCGGCCGTGTCGCCCGGCAAGAGACTTGTGCGCGGCACGCTGCTGACCGCCATCACCTCCGCGCGATGCCCGCGCACGCAAGCCCGCTCCTCGTTCCAGCTACAAGCCACCGTCCCGTTCGGCCAGCGCACTTGTCTGTCTTCCGCCGCGCGCATCGTGCGTATGCCCTGCTCCAATTCATCCAGAGTTTTCACTGGCTGGCCGTCAACCTCAATGAGCGTCTCGCCCACTTGCACACCCGCCGCCGCTAACGGCCCCCGCTCATTCAACGCCACGATCTTCATGCCGCGCCCGACCGCGTACACGCCGAACGCATAGACGACGCTCAGCAAGCAAGAGCCGATCAGCACGAACGGCAGGGCGCGCAACACACGCCGCGTGCGTATGTTCTGCGCCACGACATAGACGATAGTGAACAGACTGGCCGCGCGCAGTTTGCCGATGGAGACATCCGGGTTGTAAGAGAGCAAGGCGGAGATGAACGTCAGGATGAAGAAACCGAGCAGCGCGTAATCAACCGGCGTGCGGTACGTCGCGGGGCGCGGGCGGAAGAGAAATCCGCCTGCCCACATAACAAGCGCCAGTAGCCACGCCGTCTGCGTCGCCGCAATCGAGTGCGGCGCACAGAATGCGAACAGGAATAGGCAGCCGACCGTCGCGCGCTCTAGCCAGACGGCCAGAAAGTGGAGGGGGATTGGGCCGGGCCGTGTGTCTGTGGCGCGGCGGGTGTCGGTCTGAGCGGTCGTCATCACGAATGATTGCTGGCGCGGCGGAGTATATCATGCGCGCGGCAGACTATAGTCGTTGGCACATGAATGAGACCGCTGCCTGCCGGGCCCTCGCTTGACGCTTTTGTGCGCGCGTGGCTAGACTAACCCGCCGGTAAGATCAATAGGCTTGCACGCTCACGACCTACTGCGCTGAAGAACTTCGTTTGATGAACCACCTTTCAGCCCTGCCACTTTCAGTGGTCATGCCCGCCTACAACGAGGAAGCAGCGATTGAACAGGCCCTGCGGGAAGTACAGCGGCACGTGCTAACGCTCATTCCCGGAGCGGAAGTCATTGTCGTGAACGACGGCAGTCGCGACGGCACCGGCCTAATTCTGGACAGGCTGGTGGCGGAGAATTCCAGTCTGCGCGTCATCCATCAGCCAAACGGTGGGCACGGTCGTGCCCTGCGAACCGGGCTTGATGCGGCCCGCGGCGAACACGTTTTTCTGATTGATAGCGACCGCCAGATTCCCTGGAGGCGTTCAGCCCTGTCTGGCATAGCCTAGGTAACGGCGATGCAATTTTCGGCCTGCGCGTTAAGCGCCACGATCCTAAGCTCCGCCTGCTCCTAACCGCGCTAATTCGTTTTGTGCTGCGGCTTCTTTTCCGGGTGCCGTTACGCGACGCCAACGTGCCGTTCAAAATCCGCCGCCGCTCCATTTGGCTGGAAGCGCGCCGGCTCATACCCGAGGAGACATTGGCCCCCTCACTCTTCCTCGCGCTGTATGCGCGCCGCCGCGGATTCAAGATAGTTGAGCGCGAAGTGCCGCATTGCGAGCGTGCCACCGGGACAGTTTCCATCCGCCGCTGGAAACTACTAAAGTTTTGCGTGCGTGCGTTCTGCCAACTGCTCGCTTTTCGTCGCAAACTACCAAACTAACGCAACTCAGTTTGAGTCTCCGCGCTGGCCCCCGGAACAACCTGCACGAAGCTGATCCTAAACGCCGGATCGTTTAATTCGCGGCGCGATGCCTCTTTGGCGTGACTGGATAACCACGCTCTCCCTGCCGGGGTGGCGGACAACTGATCAATGGCTGAAGCCTCAAGCCAAGCAGTCAGGCCGCTGCGATAGACATCCTGTAATTCACTTTCCAGCGCCCCGGTGTTGCTAAAGGACAGCGGCTTCCAAATGGTTGCAGGATTGAAGTATTCGAACAGGCTGTTATCGGTATTCGCGGAGCCGTAGTAAACAACCGTGCCTTGCGGCCAGACCTGCTTCATTTTCAGGGCAAACGAAAGCGGCGGGTACTTCTGCGCATGCGCGAACGGAAAGATCAAGAAAAGAAAATTAGCGATACCCATGATCGCCACGAGTAGCACCAAACGGTACGTGCGCGGGCGCTGCTCCGCTTTCTCGTCGGAGGGCATGACAAGTCCGCCGAGTAAGATCAATGCCGGCAGGTAAAACAACCGGTAGAATGTATTATGCGGTAACCAAAAAAACAGAAAGACCAAATAGACAGAGACCCAAACGGAACAAAGCAGCGCCAAAGAGCGCCGCAGCGGATCACCGCCGGGCACTTGCGGCCAGCGGAGATTAGCTCGCTTGAAGTTTCGGATGACCGTAAACACGAACAGACAGACCGCTGCCGCCAGCATGATCAGCAGCAACACGACAAAGGGATTGAATAATCCCTGAATTGAATTGAAGCGTCCGCCGAAGAACAGCCGCACATGTCCGCGGAAGCTGAACAGGAGATTGCCAAGCGTCAAACTTAAAACCATCACTGCGCGTGTAAGACGTTATCCAGCGCATGAAGGTGCTGAAGTTCAAAGCTCCTGTAACTAAGTAGCAACTGCAAAAGTAGATGCTAACGGTAATCGCGCAGGCTGTGACGCTAAAGTAGAGCGGGTTTAGTATGCGCCGCCTTTTCAGCGGTGCGGATTGCAGCCACAGTCCGACGACCGCGACCGGATAGAAAAGGACGGCGAGTTGGTGAAAACACATGCCGGCGGAGAAAGTCAGCGCGACGAGCAGGGGGCGCGGGTTGCACCCGGGCAGGAGCAGATAAAAACTGCTGAGCAAGAATAAGACACTAACGATATAAGCATTGGCATCGGTTGCAAATCGCCACTACGTGGCAGAAAAGGCGAACAGCCGCGTTAGCGCGACCGCAAGGTAAGTAGAGCGTAGCGCCCGCCGCAGAATATGGAATAGCACGACGGGGCTCAGCGCACCCAAGAGTCCATTCATGATCTGCAAAGCTTGCACGGCTCTGAGATCAATGCCGCTGCGGCGAATTAAGCTGTAAAAATATAGCCAAGCCCTTCGTAAAATAGATGATTTGGATGAAGTAGCGTTGGATTCAAGGCCGCCGTATGCTCAATCGCGCGGGCGTAGGTAATGCCGTCCCAGTAGTAGTTCTTTGTGGGAAATGCTAAATAGATGGCGGCGGTGGCCACAAACAAGCCCCCGGCAGCAAGCGCTCCGCCATATTTGGTTCTGCGCATTGTGGACATACCTTGATTACGCGAGGGCCGGCTATGACTTTAAAACAAATTGCAGCAACTCGGAAAGCAGACACTAAACTTGCAAGTGCAACAGTGCGCCGACAACCGCCGAACCGGTAACATAGGTTGCGGCCCGCCCGCATTTTTGCTACCGCTGGCGAATTTAGTCTTAAGCGAAGAGAGCGTTTGATGAGTTTGAAGCCTAGCGACAGCGCGCACGCGCAGCACACAGCCGCGCCCGTCGTCACCGCCGCCCCGCAATTTGCGCTGAGCGTCAGCCCACTACTGCGAGCTGATGCGCCCGCGCCGCGCCCGCCGCACGTGCTGGTCGAAGCGGAAGACGCGGGCGTGCGCCTCGACCTGCAAGACTTCTGGACGTATCGCGAGTTGCTCCTCTTCCTCACGTGGCGCGACATCAAGGTGCGCTACAAGCAGACGTTGATGGGCGCGGCGTGGGTCATCATCCAGCCGCTCTTCACCATGCTCATCATCACGCTCGTCATACACAAGCTCGGCGGCGTCGCGGCCGACGGCATGGCTTATCCGCTCTTCGCTTACGCGGGCCTGCTGCTCTGGACGTTCTTCGCCAACGCCGTCAGCAACTCGACCAACAGCCTCGTGCAGAACACGAGCTTGATCACGAAGGTCTATTTTCCGCGCCTCTTTATTCCGGCCGCCGCGACCATCGCCGGCCTCGTTGACTTCGCCGTCGCGTCCGTCATCCTCGTTGTGCTGGCCGCCTTTTATCAAGTGCCATTGACGTTGAGTTTGCTATTGCTGCCCGCGTTCGTCGCGTTGCTGTTACTACTCGCGCTCGGTGTGGGCACGCTCATCGCCGCGTTGACGGTGAAGTATCGCGACCTGCGCCACGTGCTGCCGTTCATCTTGCAGTTCTGGTTTTTCGCCTCGCCGATCATCTATCCGCTGAGCCGCCTGCGCGGGCGTTGGTACTGGCTGCTCGCCTTGAATCCCGTGACCGGCATCATCGAAGGCTTTCGCGCCGCGCTCGCCGGGCGCGCTCTGCCCGCGTCGCCCATCGCTATCGCCGTCGCACTGACGCTCGTCTTACTTGTCAGCGCGCTCTACATCTTCCGCCGTCTGGAAGCGACTTTCGCCGACGTAATTTAACCAACGATGCAGCCGATGGTGACCATCGAGAACGTGAGCAAACGCTACCACATCGGTGGCCTGCATCCCGGCTATGCCACGTTCCGCGAAACGCTCGAAGGCATGATGCGCGGCCCCTTCCGGCGACGCGGCGCAGACGGCGACGCCGCGCGCCGCACGCTCTGGGCGCTCAAGGACATTAACCTCACAGTCCAACAGGGCGAACTGCTCGGCATCATCGGGCACAACGGCGCGGGCAAAAGCACGCTCTTAAAAATCCTTTCGCGCATCACCAAACCGACGCACGGGCGCATCGCGCTCTACGGCCGCGTCGGCAGTCTGCTCGAAGTCGGCACGGGCTTTCATCCTGAGTTGACGGGGCGCGAGAACATCTATCTGAACGGCGCGATCCTCGGCATGCGCCGCGCCGAGATCGCGCGCAAGTTCGACGAGATCGTGGCCTTCTCTGAAGTGGAACGCTTCATTGAGACGCCGGTCAAATACTACTCGTCGGGCATGTACGTGCGCCTCGCCTTCTCCGTCGCCGCACATCTTGAGCCGGAGATATTGATCATGGACGAGGTGCTGGCGGTCGGCGACGCGGCGTTCCAACAAAAATGTCTCGACAAGATGCACGAGATACGCCAACAAGGCCGCACGATCTTTTTCGTTTCGCACAGCATGCCGGCGGTCGCGCGGCTGTGTAAGCGCGTGCTGTTGATGCAGCGCGGCGAGATCGTCGCCGACGGCACGGCGCAACAGGTCGTCAACGATTATCTCAGCGCGCATCGGGACATCGCCGCCGACCGCACGTGGGACGTTGCGGATGCGCCGGGCAACGACATCGTGCGCCTGCGCCGCGTGCGCGTGCGCAATGACGCGGGCGAGACCTGCGTCGCCACCGACATAACTTACCCTGTCGGCGTGGAGATCACTTACGAGGTGCGGCAAGCGGGGCATGCGTTGACGCCCGTCATCGAAGTTTATAACGAGACCGGCGCACACGTCTTTAGCGCACACGACACGGGCGCGCGTTGGCGACGCACGGCGCGGCCCGTCGGCACGTACACCAGCACCGCATGGATTCCCGGCAACTATCTGGCCGAAGGCAGCCTGCTCGTCCACGCCTCGATCATGTCGCATCATCCGACGACGACAGTCCACGTTGAGGCGCGCAAGGTCGTCGCCTTTCAAGTGATTGATGGCGAACAGGGCGACACCGCGCGCGGCGACTATCTCGGCCCGATGACCGGCCTTGTCCGCCCGCTGTTGGACTGGACAACCGACTTCGCCAACGCTGACATCGCCACCGCCCACGTCCCGCAATGAAGCCCGCACCGCGCCTGCAAGAGTGGCTCAAGACGCGCGCTCCACTCGCACTGAAAATTCTGGCGAAGCGTGCGCTCGTCGGCACGGTCGGCGCGTGCGTGCGCGCGACGGCGTGCATCACCGGCTTCGGCGCGCACGTCCTGCATCTCGCCGTCAAACACGGACTCGATCTCAACACCGCATGGCCCGTCCGCCTCAACCCCGTCCCCTCCGCCGCGCTCAAAGACGACCTGTGGGGTGCGCAGGATTTTCTGCTGCTAATGGACGCGGCGCGCACGAGTCAAGCACGAACGGACGCGCCCGTCGTCACTTCGATCATCATTCCCGTCTTCAACAAGGTCGAGTACACATTTCAAGCCTTGCGCTCGCTGCTGCGCGAAGTTGATCTCAAGACGAACGAGATCATCGTCGTCAACAACGCTTCGACTGACGAGACGCCGCGCTTGCTCGCGCACTTCGGCGCGCTTGTCCGCGTCATCAACAACGAGACGAATCAAGGCTTTGTTGACGCCTGCAATCAAGGCGCGGGGCTGGCGCGTGGTCGTTATCTGATCTTTTTGAACAACGACACGATGGTCTTGCCCGGTTGGTGGCGTGCGCTCGTCGAGACGGTCGCACGCGACGCGACGGTCGGCGCGGTCGGCTCGCTCTTTCTCTATCCCGACGGTTTGATTCAAGAGGCAGGCGCGGGCGTGTGGCGCGACGGCGCGGCATTTCATTACGGCTGGGGCTGGCGGGCCGATGATCGCCGCTGCAACTTCGCGCGCGAGGTTGACTACTGCTCCGGCGCGTCGCTGCTCATTCGTAAAGAGCTATTCGATCAACTCGGCGGCTTTGACACGCGATACGCGCCGGCCTATTACGAAGACGCAGACCTCTGCATGGGCGTGCGCTCGCTTGGTCACAAAGTCATCTTCCAACCCGCGTCGCGGCTCATCCACTACGAAGGCATCACCGCCGGCCGCGACACCGGCACAGGCTTCAAACGCTATCAACTCGTCAACCGCACAAAGTTCGTCGTGAAGTGGCGCGACGTGTTAGAGCGCGAGCATGAACCGAACGAGCCGGCCTTGCTTGAGCGCGCGGCGAATCGCAAACGCGGGCCGCACATCATCGTCTTCGACGAGCGCGTGCCCACACCCGACCGCGACGCGGGCAGCGCACGCATGCTCTTCATCCTGCGCACGCTCGCGCGCTCTTACCGGGTGGTGTTCGTGCCGATGAACCGGCCCGAATGGCCCGCGTACGAGCAGCGTTTATGGCAAGACGGGATCGAGACGGCCAGCGTGACCGA
>JANMAD010000687.1:0-3364 GCA_031359515.1 Acidobacteriota bacterium
GATTCTATCGCGATCATCTTCGGCGTCTTGCCCGACGAGATGAGCGAATGAAAACCGCTGATCGCGCCGCAGGCGATGGTGATGAAGACGAACGGATAGACCTTGCCCGGGATGACGGGGCCGCCGCCTGCGATGAACGGCGTCACGGCCGGCATGTTCAAATTCGGATGCACCACGATGACGCCGATGATCAGAAACGCAATCGTGCCGATCTTCAAATACGACGACAGGTAATCGCGCGGGCACAAGAGCAGCCACACGGGCAGCACCGACGCGATGAAGCCGTAAGCGGCCATCATGATCGTAATGTGCCCGCGCGAGAACGTGAACGCCTGCGCCCAGCTCGACTCGGCGACCCAGCCGCCCGCGACGACGGCGCAGAGCAAACCGACGACGCCAAACGCGCTCGCCTCGCCGATCTTGCCGGGCCGGATGCGATACATGTACAGCCCCAACAAGAGCGCGAGCGGGATCGTGCAGGCGACCGTGAACGTGCCCCACGGCGATTCGGCCAGCGCGTTGACCACGACGAGACCGAGACCGGCTAGCGCGATCACGACGATGAATAAGATCGCCACGCCTGCGACCAACCCCGATAACGGACTAATCTCCGTGCGCGCGATCTCCGCGAGCGACTTGCCTCTGCGCCGGACGCTCGCCACGAGGATCATGAAGTCGTGTACCGCGCCGCCCAAAGTTACGCCGATGACGAGCCATAGCAAGCCCGGCAGAAAACCGAATTGCGCAGCCAGCACTGGCCCGATCAACGGCCCCGCGCCGGAGATGGCAGCGAAGTGATGCCCGAACAGCATCCACTTGTTGGTCGGATAGTAGTTGTGCCCGTCGTACATCGTCTCTGCGGGCACAGGCGCGGCGTCATTTAACGTCAGGACTTTGGCGGCGAGGAACGCGGAGTAATAACGATAGGCAATCGCGATCACGCACAGCGCGCCGATGATGATGGGCAGGGCGTTCATAGGAAAAATCCTCCGCGAGTTTGTGGGTTAGCCAAGCGTTGCGCGCATGGGCGGATTATAAACGACGCGGCGTGCGTGCCAGAAATCTTTAGCACAATGCCAAGCGATTCATAGTTGATTCGCAGCTTGCGTGCGGTGCGTGTGCATTGCGCGGGCAAAGCTGACTGTCGCGCACGCACCGCAGTTGGCACAGCGATTGATGAGTAGTGATGGCGAGCAGCCCCGCCGGCCAACTGCCAGAGGTTCTTTCACAACCGCCGGCAAAGGAGAGTAGCCATGAACATGACGGTCTTGACATACTTGCTCTACTTGGCGATCAGCATCGCGCTGACCGTCTGGGTCGCGCAGACGCTGCACAAGAACGGGCGCATCTTTCTTGTGGACGTGTTCCACGGCAACGAGGCGCTGGCCGATTCGGTCAATCACCTGCTCGTCGTCGGCTTCTACTTGATCAACTTCGGCTACGTCAGTCTCGCGCTGCAACTCGGTTACGATCTGAACAGCATGCGCGAAGGCATCGAGGCGTTGTCGTGGAAGGTCGGGCTGGTGCTGGTCGTGCTTGGCGGCATGCACTTCTTCAATCTCTACGTCTTCAGCCGCATCCGCAGGCGCAGCAGCAGTCAAGTGCGCGACCCGCGTCCGCCGCAACAACCGCCGCAACGCGTTGACTTCCGCGCGGCAGAGCATAGCGTCTAAGAGCAAAGCAAGAGGACGGCGAGCGAAAGCATGATCAGCCACGTCGGGTGGATCATGCTTTCGCCTTTCAATGCTCATGCTGCATCGTGACTATCAAACGAAATACTCATTGATCTTGATGTCGCGTGCGGCGAGGGCGGCAACGAAGGCGGCGGGCGGGATGCAGCGCTCCTGCGGCAATGCGCCGCGCTCGGTGGTTGCGCCCCGCGCCATCGTCTGCGCGATGATCGAGGCGGGGAAAGCCGTCGTGCGCATCATGGCGGAGAGACCGGTGTGCGCGTCGAAGCGATCAATGATGTCGTAGCGGAGCGTCTGTTGTTGACCCTGCATGACACCGCGAAATTCAAGGCGGATGAGGACGACATCAGGTTCGTCGGCGGGCAGATGGCGCACGAGCAATTCGCCGAGCAGGCGGCGCGGGGCAAGCCGCACGCCATCAAGTTCAAGCGCGTCGCTGGCGCAGAGGCCGAGATCGATGAGCAGTTTGAACTGCGCGCAGTGTCCGGGATAGCGGATCGTTTTGTAGTCAAGCTCGCGCAGGCGGCCCATGAAAGTGTCGGGCAAGGTCGAAGTGCCGCCGGAGGTTTGAAAAGCTTCCATCGTGCCGAAGGGCGCGGGGAAGTTGAGCGTCTCAAGCTCGGTCATGGATTCGATCTCCATGATTTGGCCGTCGCGCATGACGCGCGCACGTTCGACGTACTCGTTGATCAGGCCTTCGACCGAGAAGACGGTCTGATAGTTGAGCGGCGGCTTCGGCTGTTGCGGCAGACCGCCGACGCGGATGTGGATCGCTTCAAGCTCTGTGAAACGCGCTGCGCCGTGCGCCGCGAGAACGGCGACCATGCCGGGCGCGAGACCGCAGTCGGGGATGATGTTGATTCGAGCGGCGCGGGCTTCGGCGTCGAGCGCAAGTTCCGCGTCCACGATGGTGTTGTTGCCGCCGAGGTCGCAGAAGTTCACACGCGCAGCGATGGCGGCGCGGGCGAGTTGCAGGTTGTGGAAGTAAGTGATGCAACTGATCGCAGCGTCGTGCCCGCGCATGAGCGCGACGACAGCCTTCATGTCCGTCACGTCAATTTGGATGGGCGTTAGCTTGGAACTGTTGACCGTCGCGGCGACGGCGCGGGTGCGTTCCGCGTCAATGTCGGCGAGCGTGATCGCGTCCACGTCGGCCGAGTTGTGCGCCAGATCGTAAGCCGCGCCAAGACCCATGCGGCCCGCCCCGAGAACCAAAATTTTCATGTGTGGCTTAAATTCTGGCGTAAAGTGTGCGCCGCATTACCCACGCGCGTCGTAGTCGATCTGCTGCGCGTCCTTCGCCACTGCCGCGGCCGTCGCCGCCTCGCTCAAGGTCAGGCTGATGGCCCAGTAGAAGATCGCGAGGGCGAAGACAATTACCACCGCGATGTCCACCCACGCCGGCAGCAAGTTGCTCGCCCCTTTGCCGTAGCGGCCGAGCCAGCCGATGAGCACCTGCCCGGCGAACCACGGCCCGATCCAGCAGGCGTTGCGGATGGTGCGTTGCGCGCCGGTGCCGCGCTGCCACGCGCCCACGACGAACAGAGCCAGCCCGACGGCCATCGCGCAGGCGAGCTTCCAGGTGGTCTCGAAACCGCCCCAGTAGATGATCAGGTTGGCCGAGCAGAACGCCGCCGGCAATACGAGTGCCGGCAGGGGCACGCGGTAGGAGC
>JANMAD010000698.1:0-3359 GCA_031359515.1 Acidobacteriota bacterium
TAGCACCACGTAAACGAACCGGCGGAGACGGGCAACGCGCGGATGACGGGATGATCGTTGGCGCGTGCGTGCGCGGTCGCGTGCCCGCGCGTCGAGTCGCAGCAACCGACGTGGCCGCAGGTCAGGCAGAGGCGCGTCGGACTCGGCGCACCGCATTCGGCACAGGCGAAGTCGGTGGGCGCGGGCGTGTCGCTCAGGGCGTTGATGTGCGGACAGTCTGCGCGCGAGATGGCGGCCATGCGTTTGTACCTCAGTGCTGAAATAATCTGCCTCGCAAGATAAGGCCGCGCGATCCGCCGCGCAAGCGGGCGGCGTTACCGCTGCGTTAACTACGGCGCGGCCGGTGCGTTTGGCGGCCGGCGCGGGCATCCGTTACACTCGCAGCACGATTTGCCCCAGTAAACTTGCGGACAGTGGAGCGATGAGCGAACTCAACGAAGCCCGTTGGTCGGTGCTGAGCGAGCGCGGTTGCGAGGCCTCGCGCCTCAATTATCCGGCCGCCACTGAGCTCATCGCGCAGTTGCGCCGCGATCAAATCTTCGGTCTCAGCATCATCACCGACGAAGCCGCCGCCCGGCTCAATCATAAGCCAGTCGCAAGCAAGCCGCCCGCAAAGAAGCGCACGACCCGCCGCCGACAGACAAAGTTTTAATTCAATGCGCGTACTGCGCGCGGATGCGGACGCAGCGTGCCAAGCCATCAACGGATTCGAGTACTTTGAGGCGCAGGTCGCGGTCGAGCGGCGGCGTCGCTTGCAGAAAGTCCTGCACGGTGGCGAGGGCTTGCGGGCTGCATTGGCCGCCGATAAAGGCGGCGAGCCAGTTGTTGATAAAAAAGATTTTGCGCGTGCGTTTCAGCTCGGGGAGCGCGCGGAGCGCGGGCGCGAGATAGTCGAGCGTCAGCGCGGCCTGCGCCGGTGCGTTGAATGGCCCTGCGCTCGCCTCGATCCAACTTTCGGCCAACTCGCGCTCGTTGAAATAGGCGTGGAAATATTTCTGCTTCACGTCAGCGCTGGCCTGTGCCGCGCCGGCCGCGTAGGCGTAGCGGCGCGCGTCGTCGCTGCGTTCTTGCGCGGCCAAGGCGGCGAGCAGCGCGGGCGCTTCCGCGTCGGCGCGGGCGAAGAGGGCGGTGACGAGATCGAAGCGGTCGCGCGGGCGCAAAGTCATGCCGGGCACAGTGAGTTCATTGCGCAATAGTTGTTTGAGTTGCGCGCGAGCGGCGTCGGTCATGGCGACGGACTGGAAGGCGCGGAAATAGGTGATGCGCAAACCGGCCGTCTGCGCTTTGAGCATCTGCGTGGCGAGCAATGGTTCGAGCCGCGGCGCGAGTGCGCGTTGCTGCTCGTCAGACAAAAAGCGGTTGAAGGCTGTTTGTGTGCGACCCAAGACGCTCTGCGTGATCGTCTCGTCGCGCTCGTCGGGCAGTAAACGAAGCGCAAGCTCGATGTAGTCGGCGGGCGCAAGCTCGGCGGCGCGCACACTGTCCCAGAGCGTGCCCCACAGGAGCGCACGCAAGAAATCATCATGCACACTGCCGAGTTGTTGCATGACGTGTGGCCGACTCGCGGGGTCTAATAAAAACTGCCCGTAACCATAATCTTCATCATTGATGAAGACCCACGCGGGCGCACGCAGGCCCCGCGCGGCGGGCACGTCGGTCGTGGGCGCGGCGGCGAGTTTGACGGTCAAGGTTTTGGCCGGCGCGTCTGCGTAAGCGAATAAAATTTTCAGCCGCATCGGCCATAGACCATTTTCATCCAACAGATCGCGTTGCGTGAGTGTGAGCGCAGCGATGCGGCGGCCCGTTTTATCCAAGCGCAATGCGGCGCGCACATCGGGCATACCGCGTCGTTTGACCCAAGCATCGGCCCATGTGTCGAGTTTCTGGCCTGACGTTTGCTCGAACGCGCGGACGAGGTCGCTCCATTCGGCGTTGGCGAAGGCGTGTTCTTTGACGAAGAGTTGAATGGCGCGTTGAAACTCGTCCGCGCCGAGATAGAATTCCGCCTGGCGCAACAGCGAAGGCGCTTTGCGATAGACGATGTTGCCGTAGGCGGATTTCGCGGCGGAGAGGTTGGGAATCTCCTGAAAGATCGGCGTCGTGCCTTTCGTCACGTCGGTCGCATAAGCGGCGGGCTTCGTGCGTTGGTAGAAAATCTTCCACGCATTCGTCCGCGGCATGACCGCTTCCGCTGCCTTGTAGGCCATGAACGTGGCGAAGCCTTCTTTGAGCCACAGATCGTCGAACCAGCGCATCGTGACGAGATCGCCGAACCATTGGTGCGCCGCTTCGTGCAGCATTAACTCGGCGCGGGCCGCGATGTCGTTCGCCGTCGGATCGGAGGGAAACAAAACCCCTTCTTCGCGCAGGAACGTCGCGCCCGCATGCTCCATGCCGCCGTAGGCGAACTCCGGGATGAGGACGAGATCGTATTTAGGAAACGGGAACTTGCGGTCGAAGTAACGGCCGTAAAAGTTTAAGCCTTCACGGTTCAAGCGAAAAACTTCCGCCAGTTCCTTCCGCGCCCGCTCGGCTTGCGACTGGCGCACGTAGAGATGTGTTTTGTACGGCGATGCTTCGTCGGTGAATTCCGTAAACTCACCGGCAGCGAACGCGAACTGATAAGTGCTGAGCGGCTGTGTCTCACGAAAACGCCAGTAGCTATTTGTTCCGCTCCGGGTCAAGGTTTGAAAATTAGTATTAGTAACGACTGTCCACGCCGTTAGTGTCCCCACGTCCAGTTGAAAGCGCGCCTTCAAGTCCGGTTGATCGAAACAGGGAAACGCGGTGCTGGCGTCCGATGGAACGAAGAGCGTGTAGAGGTACTCGCGCTTGTCCGTCCCGTCGCGATAGCGCGTGACGGCGCTGCCCGCCGTGCTGATGGGCGACTCGAAGGCGAGCTTGACGACGTTCTCGCCCGCGACCAAGTACGACTGCGGGATGATGATGTGCTCGTTCGTGAAGCGTGCGTCCGCAACTGCGTGCCCGTTCACGACGATGTCGCGCACGCTCGCCGTCTGTGCCTGCGGATTGACGACGCGCCAATCAAGCACCAACTCCTGCACCGCAGCGTCGAGCGTGACACGAACCTCCTCCGTGCCTTTGAGCCGATCCGCGTCGGGCCACAAGCCAACGTTGAGCGCATAACGCACATCGCGGTAATGCGCCGCGCGCCAACGTGCGAGCGCGCGGGGCACGCCCGCTTCAGGCGCGGCCGCGTCCGTCTGGGTGGTGGCGTACAACGTGCCGGCCATGATGCAGGGGAGTAGCGCGAGCAAAAGTGTTCGGAGCATCGTGTCTCAACGCGAAAGATGAAATGCTTGACGAGCAGGCGCTATTCTATCTCATTCGAGTAAGTA
>JANMAD010000006.1:0-17312 GCA_031359515.1 Acidobacteriota bacterium
GCAACATGCTCGTCAGCAAAATCCTGCAAGGCAAGTCGCCCGTCGAGCGCGCCGCCGAACTCGTGCGCGGGACACGGCTGCAAGACGCGGCGTATCGCAAGGAACTGGCGAATGGTGGAGCGGCGGCTATCGCACAATCGAGCGACACGCTGATCCAACTCGCGCGGGCGATTGATCCGGAAGCGCGTGCGTTGCGCAAGCGTTACGAAGATGAGGTGGTCAGTGTCGAGCGCACGGCTTACGCGAAAGTGGCCCGCGCGCTCTTCGATACTGAAGGCACGAAACTCTACCCCGATGCAACGTTCACGCCGCGCCTCGCTTACGGCGTGGTCAAAGGCTACGAAGAGAATGGCAAACCGGTCGTGCCCTTCACCGATTTCGCCGGTCTCTACGCGCGCTCGGCGCAGCATCAAAATCAGTCGCCATACGAGTTGCCGGAGCGTTGGACGGCGCAAAAGGCCGCGCTGAATTTGCAGACGCCGCTTAACTTCGTCTCCACCGCCGACACCATCGGCGGCAACTCCGGCTCGGCCATCATCAATCGCGCCGCCGAGCTTGTTGGGCTGAACTTCGACCGCAACATCTACGGTCTCGTCGGCAACTTCATCTACGACGACACCCAGAAGCGCAACATCGGCGTTCATTCGCGCGGCATGCTCGATGCCCTGCGCAAAGTTTACGGCGCGTACGAGTTGGCTGATGAATTGGCCGGCCCTGAACCTAAGAGCGCACCGGACACGCGCACGCCCGCCAACACGAAGCGGCGGCCGGTCATAGCTATCCCGTGAGCAAGGAACAGACAGTGGAACAGGTGGCGGCGTTCTGGGACACGGAGGCGTGCGGCACACAGTTCGTCGCGGCGGCGCAAGACGAGCGCGATTTTTACGCACAGTATCGTGCCTTCCGTTACACGACCGAGTGGCACATCCCGGAGTTCGTGCCCTTCACAGAGATGCGCGGCCGGCGCGTGTTGGAGATCGGTTGCGGCAACGGCGCAGACGGCGTCATGTTCGCACAGAACGGAGCGGATTATACCGGCGTCGATCTCACCGAAGCGGCCGTCGCGGCCACGCGCAGACACTTCGCCGTGCTGGGTCTCAGCGGCGAGTTCAAACTAGCCAATGCAGAGCATCTGGCTTTCGCCGACGAGAGTTTCGATGTCGTCTACTCTTACGGCGTGCTGCATCACACCCCTGCTCCGGCCCGCGCGATCCGCGAAGTTTATCGCGTACTCAAACCCGGCGGCCGCGCCTACGTGATGCTCTATCACCGGCACAGTTTCAACTACTACGTGCGCATTCTCGGCTACATGCGCGCACGTCTGTTGCTGCGCATGCTCACGCGCGCCGGTCGTTGGGCAACGGATCGAGCTAGGGCGGCGCAGAAAAACATCGCCGGTGTGCGCGGCAACGAGCGCGCTGAAGTTTGGACACTACACTATGAGAACTTTTTGCGCACCGGCTGGAGCTATCTACGTGCGCGCAACTTCGTGCATCATTGCACCGACGGCCCCGAATGCCCTTACGCCTACGTCTATGCTGCGCGCGACGCGCGACAACTGTTCGCGCCCTTCAAAGAGGTAAAGTTCCGCGTCGCACACTTCCCGTTGCGCAAGTATCCGTTCGCGCGCCTGCTGCCCTTCGCCGTCGAGCGTCTGCTGGCGGCGCGCGTCGGTTGGTATCTGCTGATCGAAGCGCATAAATAAATTCTGCCCGCAACGAACTCATGCCTGAGAAAACGCCAGCCGCGCGCCCGCGCAGAGCAACCAAGCTCATCGTCATCTTCACCAGCATTCTCTTCGCCCTCTTCATCGCAGAGATCGCACTGCGCATCATCGGCTACACCTATCCGCTTTTCTACACAACCGACACAGCACGCGGCTACGCCCTGCGTCCGTGCATGCAAGGCTGGTATCGCAAAGAAGGCGCAGCTTACGTGCGGATCAATTGCGCTGGCTTGCGCGACCGCGAGCACGCGCAGGCGAAACCGCCAAACACCTTTCGCATCGCCCTCATCGGCGACTCGTATGCAGAGGCGTTGCAAGTACCGTTGGAAGATACTTTCTGGGTCGTCATGGAGCAGAAGCTACAAGACTGTCCGGTCTGCGGCGAGCGCAAGGTCGAGGTCATCAACTTCGGCGTGTCCGGCTACGGCACGGCGCAAGAACTGATCACACTCCAACAACAAGTCTGGGCTTATGAACCGGATATGGTGCTGCTCGCCGTCACGACGAACAACGACATCACGGATAACTCGCGCGCGTTGAAAAAGACGGACGAGATACCTTATTACGTCCTGCGCGATGGACAACTTATGCTCGACGACTCGTTTCTTTCGACGCGCGCGTTCCGCCTGCGCAACTCTCTGCTCAATCGCACCGGTCGTTGGATCAGAGACAATCTGCGCGTCATACAGGCGATTCACCAAGCGCAGCACGGCATCAAGACCCGGCTCGACGCGCGGCGCGCTGGCGTTCCGGCGCGGGCCGCGCCAATGAATGCTGCGTCACTCGCGAGCGTAAATCAACAAGCGACCGAGCCTGTGGGTCAGACACAGGGCGCGGAGTTGGGAGCGGATAATTTGATCTATCGGCCGCCGCCAGACGAGGTGTGGCAGGATGCGTGGCGCGTGACCGAAGCTTTGCTTTTGCGCATGCGCGCTGAGGTCAACGCACACGGCGCGCAGTTCGTCGTCGTGACCCTGAGCAACGGCATACAGGTCTATCCTGACGCGCAGGCGCGGCAAGCGTTCGCCCAAAAACTCGGCGTGCCCGATCTGCTCTACCCCGACCTGCGTATCAAGGCGTTGTGCGAGCAGGCGGGCATCCCCGTCCTCACGCTTGCGCCGCAGTTACAACTTTATGCCGACGAGCATAAAGTTTTTCTCCACGGCTTCGGCCCGGACATCGGTAACGGGCATTGGAATCAGACCGGCCACCACGTCGCCGGGGAAATGATCGCGCAACAACTTTGCGCGGGGCTGAGCCACTAGCCTGTTAGTTGTCTGCTCAGTGCCTTGAGGTTGACGGTTGAGAGGCACAGGACAAGGTAGTGCCCTAATTTGCACCGAGATATAACGGCAAGCAAAGCGAAGCCCCGCAAGGAGCTTAAGCTTGCGGGGCTTGCCTGTTGCCTGGGCTAATCTCTATCTCAAACTTGCGCTTTACGCCGCCTGCGTACTGCGCCGACCAAGCCCGTTAGTCCTGTGCCAAGCAGGAGCATAGTCGCTGGCTCAGGCACGGGTGAGGGGACGAGCGCGGCTACGTCACTGCTACCCGGATTAACATCCTGAAAGCGCAGGAACAGCCCACTAGCAAGCTGTTGCTGCGTGATCCCGGTGAAATTGCCGGTGACGGTAAAGGTGGCGCTTGTGCCCGCTAGAATGCCCTGATTGGGATTCCCGCCGCCGTTGAAGTTCGGCCCCGTCAACAGCGCGAAGTCAAACATGCGATTGATCCCGGCGGCGTTACCCGAAACAGTATCTTGCTCCGTGTAGTTGGCGTTTGTAGCGCTCGTCAAATGGAATCCGGTCAATGTGCCGGGCACATCGAAGCCAATGCTGGTAAGACTGCCGGTAGTAGCACCGGTGGACGTGTTAGTGACGGTAAAGGTCAGCGAGCCGTTACTTAAAGACGTAATATTGACCGTCGCCGTCACTCCCGTATTGATCCCGTGGAAGGTAAAGGAGTTGGCTTTGGCAGTCGTGGCCGCACTGAACGCAAGCGTAAAGAAGGCAAGCAGCGTGACTATAAGTCCGCGCTTGGGGGGCAAGTATCTCATAGGGGGTTTCCTTGTTGATTGATGACCTGTAGGCAGACTGTGATCGCGCAGTCTGGTGGAACCAAATCAAGTACGAAGAGGAGGCGTGCGGGGCATGCGCTGTAGCCACCTACTGATTTGATGCGAAGGGAGGCAGAGGATATAATATTCTCAAATGTACTGTCAAGGCGGTCAATCAGATTCCTTTTTACTGTTCTTGCTGAATAACTTTTCAGCCAGACTTCGGACATTACCCCCAAGAGTTTATGATTGACTCGCTGCGGCGTTTGGCGTAGAAGCGTCTGGTCACAGTTGTCTCGCCGATGCCCGAAGGAGTCACAAGTTATGTCCATGTCTGACGCGCAAACCAACTACACGCCAACCGTAATCTCCGCACAGCCGGCTGCCAGCGCGCTACGCACGCAAGCCGAGCAGTTCGCCGCACGGGGCCGCCGGCCCGACTTGCCGGAGATAACTTCGTGGCTACAACAGCTACCGCTCACCGCAGCCGACCTGCGCCCCTACATCGGTTTCAAGGCCGGCACGTACGCGCGCCATCGCGTCTTTCGTAGCGAGCAATTCGAGTTGCTCTTGCTCTGTTGGCGGCCGGGCCAGCGCACGCCGATTCACGATCATAACGGCTCGTATGGCGTCATACGCGTTTGCTCCGGCATTCTCTGGGAGACGATGTTCACGATGGACGAGCGACGCGGTCTCGTCTATCAGACGGCGCGCGAATGGACGGGCGGCTGCATCACCGGCGCGGACATCCCCGACATACATCAGATCGGCAACCCCGACGTGAGCGGGCAAGACCTGATCACCTTACACCTCTATGCGCCGCCGCTCGGCAGCCTCAACGTCTACAAACTCGGTAGCACTGAATCTACCAGCACCATTAACTTGAACTCTTGGAATCCGACGATCTAAATCGGAACGCATAACAATGGACACAGGCAAAGACCTATCCACGAAGTCACACGAAACCACACAAAGAAGAAGCAACTCCTTTCGTGTGGTTTCGTGTGACTTCGTGGATAAATGCTTTTCGCTCTCTGTCCCAATCTTATGGGTTTCGATTTAGCCGTACAGCTTAATCGTCCTATGCAAGCTTGTTAACTATCCCTTCGCGCGGAGTATCATGATGAACAAACAACAGACCTCGATCTCCCGCCGCGGTTTCACGCAACTGCTTGGCGCAGGCGCAGCCGTCGCTGCCTTGCGTCCCGCCGGAGTTATGGCCGCAGCCGCACGCAGCTTTACCCCCACAGTAATCGCGCCGGCCGCTGGCCCCGTGCGGCTTAGCTCGAACGAGAATCCATACGGCCCGTCGCCTATGGCGTTGCGCGCGATGACCGATGCGTTCGGGCTGGCGTGGCGCTACCCGGATGATCATGCGGACGCGCTGATAGAGTCGCTGGCGAAACTGCACGGCGTTGCGCCCGAAAGGATTTTTCTCGGTAACGGTTCAGGGGAAATACTGAAAGTGTGCGCAGCGGCGTTGACAGGGCCGGGGCGCAGGCTCGTCGTCGCCGATCCGACCTTCGAGGCCATCGCGCGGCATGCAGGGATGCAGCGCGCCGAGGTCAGCAAGATTCCGCTCACCGCAGACTATCGCCACGACCTGCCGAAGATGCTCGCCGCCGCTAACGACGCGGGCTTGATTTATATCTGCAATCCGAACAACCCGACGGCGAGTTTGACGCCGAAGAACGAACTGCGCACTTTCATCGCACAAGTGCCGCCACAGACGGTCGTGCTGGTGGACGAGGCCTATCATCATTATGTCGAGGCGAGCGATTACGAAAGTGTCATTCCGCTCGTCGAGGCGCACCCGAACCTGCTCGTGGCGCGCACCTTCTCGAAGATTTACGGTATGGCAGGTCTGCGTTGCGGCTATTGCATCGCCCGGCCCGAAATACTTGAACGCTTGCGCCCGCAACAGACGTGGGACTCGGCCAACATCATGGCGCTCGTCGCCGCGCGGGCGAGTCTGCAAGATCAAGCGCACGTCGCCGAAGGTCGGCGGTTGAACAGCGTAGTCAAACAACAAGTCTGCGCCGAGCTTACGCGGCTCAAGTTCAACTACATTCCTTCGGCCGCAAACTTTATGATGATCGATCTGCGCCGCGATGTGCGTCCTGTCCTAAGCGCCCTGCGCGAGCGCAAGGTCGAGGTCGGCCGCTTCTTCCCCACCCTGCCCAATCACATGCGCGTCACCATCGGCACGAAAGAAGAGATGGGGATGTTCCTGACAGCTTTTCGCCAGGTGTTGACCTAGTTCGTTTTTTCATCACAAAGACCCGGAGACACGAAGATGCTTATCGTCATTTTCGTGTCTTCGTGCCTTTGTGGTTTAATCGTTCTCATGTTGGTACTAGGCATCGAAAGCTCTTGCGACGAGACGGCTGCCGCCATCGTGCGCGATGGGCGCGAGATCGTGTCGTCGGTCATCTCGTCGCAGATCGAGACGCATAAGCGGTTCGGCGGCGTCGTGCCGGAGCTTGCTTCGCGCGAGCATCTGGACAAGATCGTGCCGGTCGTCAAGGAAGCTTTCACGCGTGCTGGTGTTGGACAGGAAGAGATTGATGGGCTGGCGGTGACGCAAGGGCCGGGGCTGGTCGGCTCGCTCCTTGTGGGTCTGTCTTATGCGAAGGCGATGGCCTATGCGTTGGAGAAGCCGCTCGTCGGCGTCAATCATATCGAGGGACACATCTATTCGGTGGTGTTCGACAATCCGCCGATAGAGTATCCGGCCTTTGCGCTCATCGTCTCCGGCGGGCACACGAATCTGTTCCTTGTCCCTGCGCCGGGCAAGTACAAAGTGTTGGCGCGGACGCGCGACGATGCGGCGGGCGAGGCATTCGACAAGGTGGCGAAGATGCTGGGGCTTGGTTATCCGGGCGGCCCCATCATCGAGCGACTGGCGCGCGAAGGCGACCCGCAAGCCGTGCGCTTCAGCCTGCCGCGTATGGGCGACGGGCGGCCGGATTTCAGCTTTAGCGGGTTGAAGACGGCAGTGTCGAAGCACGTGCGCGAGACGGGCTTGCAACCGGTTGCGCCGGAGGCTGAGCCGTCGCAGGCGGTGAAAGATTTGGCCGCGAGCTTTCAAGCAATCGTCGTGCGCTCGCTCGTCGGCACGACCGAGCGACTGGCGGCGGAACACCGCCCGCGCACACTCATCGTCGCGGGCGGCGTCGCCTGCAACGGCGCATTGCGCGCAGCAGCGGGCGCAGCAGGCACGAGGCTCGACATCCCCGTCTATTTTCCTTCGCCGCACCTCTCGACCGACAACGCCGCCATGATCGCCGCCGCCGGCACGGTTAAACTACAAGCGGGCGAGCGCGCCGGCTTAGACCTCAACGCAGACGTGTCGCTCCGTCTCGGCAACATTGATGTCGAGAGCGACGCACAGCTGCGTGGGCGTGTGCGTTACAGATCGTAAAGGCTGCCCGTAGTAAGTTGTGCATAGTCAGTTGTTCTTCTGGCGCGGTTGAACGCTAAAGATAAAGACGACAACTGACCGCACAAGGAACAACGGACAACTGACCCCGGACAGTCTTGAATACAAAAGCCGCATGACCCGTAAAGGCCATGCGGCTCTTTGTTGCCGGTAGGGGTGCGAGGGTCAACGCGCCGAAGCGCACAACCGCCCTACCGGCTAACTCGTCACTCTCTTATTAATCGCGGTACGCAGGCCACTTGATCACCGGCCGGGCGCGTGATCTCAACCTGTTCGCGAACTTGCCCTGCTTCGCTTCGGCTCAGAACTCTAGGGCAACCGACATGCCGCATCTAAGCCTGCACAGCAAGGCGTCAGGAACAGGCTTATTTGGCGGGAAAGCAGCGCCTCGCCGGCGGTGCTTAGTTGGCACATGCCGCCATCACTTTGTATGCTGCGCGAACGCCTTGTATCGTTGCGGGACGTTCGCGCGGGCGCAGTGAGCGATGAAGTAGGCGTAGGCAGATTAAACCGCAGAGGCACAGAGGTAACGCAGGGGCGCGCAGAGAGTTGCTCGTTTTCTCTGCGCGATCTCTGCGTCGCTGCGGTGTAGCACGCATGCTTGTTATCAACTTCAAGCGCAAAACAAAACGGGCCGCCCCCTTCATGGAAGCGACCCGCGCGGCTAACGTGCAATTCGCATCAGCCGAAGATGTCGCGTACCTTATCCATCAAGCCCTTGTCCGCCAGATCGCGGTCTTCGATCTTTGATAACTCTTCGAGCAGGCGGCGCTGCTCGCGCGTGAGCGTGGACGGCGTGCGCAATGTGACGGAGACATACAGATCGCCATGCCCGCGTCCGCCCAGCACAGGCATGCCTTGACCTTTCAACCGAAAGACTGTGCCGGTCTGCGTGCCGGCCGGAATCTTCAGCGCCTGTTCGGCAGTTAGCGTCTCTACCGTGATCTCAGAACCGAGCGCGGCCTGCGCGAAGGTGATGGGGACGGACGTGTAGAGGTTACTGCCCTGTCGCTCGAACCGCTCGTGCTCCTTGACGTGGATGACGACGTAGAGGTCGCCTGTGGGGCCGCCCTGCGCGCCGCCCTCGCCCTCGCCCACGAGCCGCAAACGCGAGCCGGTCTCGACGCCCGCTGGAATCTTAACCTCCATCTCCTTCTCGCGCTCGACACGCGCCGCGCCGCGACAATCGCCGCACGGCTGCTTGATGATGCGCCCGGTTCCGCGACACGCGCCGCACGTGCGCGCCACCGAGAAGAAGCCTTGTTGATAGCGCACCTGCCCGACGCCGCTACAGGTCGCGCAAGTTTCCGGTTCCGTGCCGGCCTTCGCGCCCGTGCCCTTGCACGTCGTACAGGACTCAAGGCGCGGGATGCGCAGTTGCGCGGTCATCCCCTTGGCCGCGTCTTCGAGCGCGATCTCAAGATCGTAGCGCAGGTCTGCGCCGCGCTGGGCGACGTTGCGCCGGCCACCGCCGCCACTGCGTGTGCCGCCGCCGAACACGTCGCCGAAGCCGAACAGATCGCTCAGGATGTCTTCGATGCCGCCGAAGCCTTGCGCGCCCCAGTTTACGCCCGCGCCGCTGGCGACGCCTTGATGACCGAAGCGATCATAACGCCCACGCTGCTCCGCATCAGACAGGACTGAATAAGCCTCCGCCGCTTCCTTAAACTTCTCTTCCGCTGCCTTGTCGCCGGGATTCTTGTCCGGGTGGAAGCGCACGGCCAGCCGCCGGTACGCGCTCTTGATCTCCGCCTCGGTCGCACTGCGATTGATTTCCAGAACTTCGTAGTAGTCTCGTTTGCTCATCGTGATAATAGTTAACCGTTAACAATAATGTAGGAGTTACGCTGTTGCGGAAACACGCACGAAGTAAGTGTGTGTGTGCGCCCTTACCTAGCGCCCTTACTTCGTGCGGGCTTCCGCATTTCGTTCAACTGCGTAATCCCTAAATGATGACAGGCGACAGGAGATAATAAACGCTCATCCTGTCACCTGTCACCTGCCCTTGCCACGTTTGTTTAGAACCGCTCGAAGGCGGGGTCTTTCGCATCCTTGCCGTTGCCGGCCGGCGCGGTCGGAGTGCTGCCGCCGCTCATCCCGGCCGGGTTGAGCATCGTGTTCGTCAACAGGGTAGCGATGCGCTCGACCGCGCCGAGCGTGCGCTTGATCTCATCTTCATCCTCTGCGAGCGCGGCCGTTGCGCTCTGCTCAAACACCTGTTGCGCGTCCTCGCGCTCGTCGGGCGTCAGCATCCCGCCGACCTCGCGGAAGGTGCGTTGTGCGTTGCGTGTTAGGCTGTCGAGCCGGTTGCGCAGGTTGATCAACTCTCTCGCTTGCTGGTCGCGGCTCACCGAGTTGGCGGCGTCGGCGATGAGTTGGTCGATCTCATCGGGCGTCAAGCCGGAGGTGGGCGTGATCTTCATCTGTTGCTGCCGGCCCGATTCTTTGTCCTGCGCCGAGACGCTGAGAATGCCGTTGGCATCTACCTCGAAGCCAACCTCAATCTGCGGCGCGCCCCGCGGCGCGTTGGGGATGCCGACCAACTCGAACTTACCCAATGAACGATTGCCCGCCGCGATGTCACGCTCGCCTTGCAAGACGTGTATCTCTACGGTGGATTGATTATCCACGACGGTCGTAAAGGTCAGACTGTTACGCAAAGGGATGGTCGAGTTGTGCTCGATCAATTTAGTGAACAGACCGCCGCGCGTCTCGACCCCGAGACTGAGCGGCAACACATCGAGCAGCACGATGTCTTTGACTTCGCCGGTCAGCACGCCGCCCTGTATGGCCGCGCCCATGCCCACAACCTCGTCCGGGTTGATCTCGGCCGATGGCTCGCGCCCGAAAATCTCGCGCACCGTGCGCCCGATGATCGGCGAGCGCGTCTGCCCGCCCACGAGCAGCACCTTGTCTATGTTCTCCGGTTGCAGTTTCGCGTCCCACAGCGCTTTCTGGCACGGCTCAATTGTCTGCTCGACCAGATGGGCGACGAGTGCCTCGAATTTTTCACGCGTCAGTGTCTGGCTGAAGTGCTTCGGCCCCGATGCGTCCGCCGCGATGAACGGCAGATTGATGTTAGTCTCAGTTAAAGACGACAGTTCACACTTGGCGCGCTCAGCCGCTTCTTTCAGCCGTTGCAAGGCGAGCCGATCCTCGCGCAGATCGATATTCGTCTCCGTGCGAAACTGCTCGGCCATCCAGGCAATGATGCGCTCGTCGAAATCTTCGCCGCCGAGAAACGTGTTGCCCGATGTGGCCAACACCTCGAAGACGCCGTCGCTCATCTCCAGGATGGACAGGTCGAACGTGCCGCCGCCCAGATCGTAGACGACGATGCGCTCGGAGGTGGAACGCCCCAGCCCGTAAGCGAGCGCGGCGGCCGTCGGCTCGTTGATGATGCGCTCGACTTTGAGACCCGCGATCTTGCCCGCGTCTTTCGTCGCCTGTCGTTGCGTGTCGTCGAAGTAAGCGGGCACGGTGATGACCGCTTCAGTGATCTCTTCGCCGAGAAAATCTTCGGCCGCAGCCTTCAGGCGTCGCAGCACGAGACCGGAAATTTCTTGTGGACTATAGACGCGCCCCTGCGCTCGTATGCGCGCGTCGCCATTCTGTGCCTCGCTGATCTCGAACGGTGAGCTATTGCGCGCCCGCTCAACTTCCGGCGAGTCGAACTTGCGCCCGATGAGCCGCTTGACTGCATAGACGGTGTTGGCCGCGTTGGTCACGGCTTGCCGCTTGGCGATCTGCCCGATGAGCCGCTCGCCTTTATCCGTAAAGCCGACGACCGACGGCGTCGTGCGCCCGCCCTCTTTATTCGGGATGATCTGCACCGCGCCGCCTTCCAGCACAGCCACGCAGCAGTTCGTCGTGCCTAAATCAATACCGATTACTTTTCCCATAAGTTTTACAGCGGGGGCGTGTGCTAAATGACGAGTGTCTCAGACGGAGTGATGAACCAGGACAGGTTAGGTAGCTCGCCACTCGTCACTGTTTGGTTGCGACTTTGACCATCGCGGGGCGGATCAGTCTGTCGCCGAGCCGGTAGCCGCGTTGAACTTCTTGCACGACTGTGTCGGGCGCGACATCGTCTGTCGGCTGGGTCGCAATGGCTTCGTGGACGTGTGGATCGAAGGGCTGACCGACGGTCGCCACCGGCTCGACGTTCAGCCGTTCGAGTACCGCGTTGAGCTGCTTCGAGATCAGTTCTACGCCGTGCAGGAAATGCCGAAACTCTTCCGATTCGTTGGCTTCAACGGAAGCTTCTGTATCGAGCGCCCGCCGCAAATTGTCTATGACCGGCAGCAGTTGCCCGACCAAGTCAACCACCACGCGTTGATACGTTTCGCCCCGCTCGCGCTCCATGCGCTTGCGCGAGTTCTCGAAGTCGGCCTGTCGTCGCGCCAGCGCCTCGCGCAACTCTTGCCGCTCGGCGTTCGACTTCGCCAACTCACCGGCGAGCCGACGCACTTCGTCCTGCGCCGCGAACAACTCCGCATGCGTCGCCAGCGAAGAAGTGGACGCGTCGATCTCCACCGCATCCTCTGTCTCAAACATATTCACGTCCACCATCTCATCGTCATCTGCGCCGGCGGCCGTGGCGCGCGGATTCGTGTCCTGCTCTTCGCGGCGTTCGGGCAACTCGCTGTGGCGCGGGCCGCCGGCCGTGTCGCGGTCGTCCGCCTCGTCGCGGCCGCCCGGGCCGCTCTGTTCCTGCCCGCGCTTAATCCGGCGCTGCATCTCCGTCTCGTCCTCATAGCTCGACTCGCGCCCAAGTTCCTCCGCCTCCGCGCCATCAGCGGCCGGCGGACGCGCATCAGCCTCGTCCTCCACAAAGCGCACCGGGATGCGACTCGCAGCCTGCTTGTTTTTATCGATCATTTCCATCGTGCCCTTGTGCGCGTAGCGGCCGACCGCGTCCCGTACCTTTCAGATTGAGGCCCTTTCCGTCTGCATCATGCGCTCGACCTCATGCGCCACATAACCGACGACCGCCATCAGCCGCGCATACTCCAACCGCATCGGGCCGAACACGCTGATCGTGCCCGACACTTCGCTCGCGCCGAGCCGGTAGGGCGCGCTAATCAACGCGCACGCCTGCATCGCCGGGCTGAGCAATTCGCGCCCGATCCGCACACGCACTTCATCTGCGCCCATCCGCCCCGCGAGACATTCATTCAAGATTTTAACGAGGCGCGTCTTCTCTTCCAGCGTGCGAAACAGGTCGCGCAGCCGTTCGATGTTGGCGAAGTCGGGCTTGTCCAGTATGTGCGATGTGCCGTCCACGTACACGTCGCCAGTCTCCAACTCTTCGCCAACCAGACTGCTCCCGCACAAGAGCATCGCGGTGCGCAGCAAGCGATCATAGAGGGCCTTCTCCGCGCACATCCGCTGCAAAATCTCCGCGCGGATCGCCAGCAAGCTCTTGCCACTAAACTCGACGTTCAGATAACGCGCCGTCCGCTCAAGCTCTTCCTGCGCGAGCGGCTCATCTATGCGGATGACTTTGTGCTGGATGAGACCGGGCGTAAAGACAAGTACGACGAGGATGCGCCCGTCGGACAAGCTGACGAACTCGATGTGTTGCAGCCGGTTGCCTGCGAGCGCGGGCGAGATGACGATGCCGACCTGCTGTGTCAACTCCGAGAGCAGGTGCGAGACCTTCTCCATCAGCCGCGCGGGTGTCGCCCCATCGTCTGTGCGCGGCGATGCGAGCATCTGATCAATCGCCGCGAGATCGGTCGCCGCGAGTTGTGCGTCGCCGATCAGGTGATCGACGTAAAAACGATAGCCCTTGTCGGTCGGCACGCGGCCCGCAGAGGTGTGGGGTTGCTCGACGAGACCGGCATCTTCAAGTTCACCCATCACATTGCGAATCGTGGCCGGACTCCAACCCGCCGCCGCCGGACAACGCGCGGCCACCGTGCGCGAACCAACCGGTTCGCCTGTGACAAGATGCTCGTTGATGATGGCCGCAAGCACGGCCCGTCCGCGCGCGTCGGGCTGCCAGTCGCCGGAAATTGAGGGCGTGAAATTGCGCATAGCTATCAGCAGCAAGAGGGGAGAACGGGCAGATCACAGGCGAAGTCATACGGGCGATAGCCCATGCGAAAAGGGCCGCCCTTCAATCAATACCGGCCCGCCAAACGCCTGTCAAGTATTAATTCGTGCCACCGACAAAGAGGGTCGGCTATGGCAGTATAACGATTGCCGCAGACCCGTGCAAACGCTAGCTATGTCCCGGTCTATCAGCCCGCACAAGCTGTGACCGACCAGCTATGTGAAGATGCGACAGGGTTTAGTCAGACAAGCGCGGGCAACCAGCAGATATTCCCTCTAAACTAGGGAAATAGAGGACTTAGGCATAGGACTGAAAACGAACAGGCAGATCGCGCGGTGCAAAACCATGCTCAATTTGTGATGGCACAAAGGCTTAGCGACACGCTCCGAAGACCGTATTGACGCTTATTTCCGCCTGCCCGTAATATAGCCGTGTGCCGTCGTCACGCGACGGCCGGTCTTCAGAATACTTTGTAACTCTCATACATGCGCCTATCCGGTTAGCCATCGCGCGGAAAATTTTAGCATACCGGTATCAGCTATGCCCGACGCACAGACCCAGCTCAACGCTCTCTTTGCTGACGCCTTTCGCCAACTTGAGCCACAGCGGCCGACGCCCAACCTCGAAGTCCGCTTCTACCCTTATGCCGGTCTCAATCACACGATCCGTCTGCGCTCCGGCCGCATCTACGTGCGTATCTCGGACATCTTCCGCGACGCGCCGGCGAACGTGCAGCGTGCGCTCGCCTTCATTCTCGTCGCCAAGTTGCTGCGCCGCCGGACACCGCAGATGCACGAGCGGGTCTATCGCGACTACGCCACCTCGCCGCAAGTCTTACGCGCCGCCGATCTGGCGCGCCGCCAGCGCGGACACAAACAGATCTCGTCCGCACGCGGCAACCATCATAATCTCGACCGTCTGTTCGCGCGTCTCAACCGGCGCTACTTCGACGAGCTTGAGAAGCCGACGCTGACGTGGTCGCAGCGCCGCACACGTCGCATCCTCGGTCATCACGATCCGGTGCATAACACCATCGTGATCAGCAAGACGCTTGACGCCGCGGACGTGCCTGAGTGGTTCGTTGAATACATCCTCTTCCATGAAATGCTGCACATCAAGCACCCGGCGCGTTTAGTCAACGGCCGCCGCCTCTATCACACAAAAGCCTTCCGCGCTGAAGAGGCACGCTATCCGCTCTATGATGAAGCGCAGGAATGGCTGAACCATATTGCCCGTGAGCGGCGTGCGCCGCGCGCACGGGCCGCCTAACCCGCTGTATTGACCGCTTATCACTTCTATCTACGCAGTGAATTATTTTTTGAAACCTTCGCTCGCCTGCGGCGTTCTAACGGTCAGGAAGGTGGGCTCCTCCGAGAAGGACGGGCGGACAATCGGCAAGCGTTCATTAGGCTCTTGTTGATTGCTCGCCCGTTCTTTGTTCTGCACCGCGCTTCTCAACTCGCCCGTCTTGACACGCTCTACCGCTCATGCTCTTATGCCCGCACGGAAACAGGCCTGCATAGTTTGCAACACCATCAACGGAGGCATATACCTATGGGCGAAAACGTCTTTAAAGGAACAGTGATTGTCGGCACGTCCGAGCAGAGTTTCAGCCATGCCATCGAGGTCGCGATCACGCGTGCGCGCCAGTCCTTGCGCAACCTCTCATGGTTCGTCGTCAAAGAGCAGCGCGGCGGTTTGCAACAGGGCCGGCTCGAATATCAGGTCACGCTTGAAGCCTTCTTCAAGCTCGACCCGGGCGAACAAACTGACGAAAGCTGAGACTGATCACTGGCTGGACAAACCTCGCACGCGCTCGTTAGACTGTGCAGTTTGTTAGCACTGCGCGGGCTTGTCTGTCTCAGACAGGAGCGCGTCGGCCGGACGAAACATCTTATTAGCTATGGAGTTAAATCAGTCTTATGGCAATTCCCGCAACGCAAATTAGGCGCGGCATGGTCATCCTGTTCGAAGGCAACCTCTGCAAAGTCGTGGACTTCCGCCACCACACGCCCGGCAACCTGCGCGCGATGGTGCAGACCAAGCTGCGTAATCTGAAGACCGGCTCATCCTTCGATCACCGCTTCCGTTCGGCCGACACGATTGAGCGCGCGACACTCGAACAGCATGAGATGGAGTATCTCTATTCGGACTCATCGGGTCATCATTTCATGAACACGGAGAGCTACGAGCAGACCCAACTCAGCGACGAAGACTTGGGCGACATGGCGGAATGGCTCGCGCCGGGGCTGCACATACAGGTCGAATTCTACGAAGGTCTGCCCATCGGCATTGACTTGCCGCCTTCGATTGAACTGACAGTCACAAGCACCGAGCCGACCATGAAGGGCGCGACCGTCTCTAACGTTAACAAGCCGGCGACGCTGGAGAACGGCGTTACTATTCCTGTGCCACCATTTATCAACGAAGGCGACCGCATCCGCGTTGACCCGGCCGAAGGGCGCTACATGGAACGAGTCAAATAAAGTGACAAGGGGCAAGTGACGCGTGACAAGAAGATAGTCTTGTGCTTGCCCGTCACTCGTCACTCGTCACTCGTCACTGATGTTTTTTCTCTACAGCCTTCTGCTCACCGCCGGCATTCTCGCGTTGCTGCCGTTCTTTCTGCTCGATGCCGTGCGTCACGGCAAGTACGT
Source organism: Acidobacteriota bacterium (assembly GCA_031359515.1). Classification (GTDB taxonomy): domain Bacteria; phylum Acidobacteriota; class Blastocatellia; order Pyrinomonadales; family Pyrinomonadaceae; genus QHXQ01. The sequence goes on from JANMAD010000006.1 coordinate 15,940, forward strand.
CGCCGGACTGCGCGAACGCATGGGCCGCCTGCCACCGCTCAAAGCGGCGGGGCGACCCGTGGTCTGGTTACATTGCGTCTCAGTTGGCGAGACGCAGGCCGCGCGCCCGCTCGTGCGCACCCTGCGCACACACTTCCCCATGCACGCGCTCGTCGTCTCGACCACCACGTTGACAGGCCAGCGGCTCGCGCGTGAGGTCTTCAAGGACGAAGCGACCGCCGTTTTCTATTTCCCCTTCGATTGGGCGTGGAGCGTACGCCGCACGTTGCGCGCGATCAAGCCGACGGTCGTGCTGATCATGGAGACAGAGCTATGGCCGCGCTTCCTACGCGAATGCAGCACGGACGGCGTGCCGGTCGCGCTCGTCAACGGGCGACTGTCCGAGCGTTCGATGCGCGGCTACCTCAAGTTGGGGCGGTTCATCCGCCAAGTCGTCGGCTCGCTTACGCTCGCGATCATGCAGACGGAGACGGACGCCACGCGCATCGCCCAACTCGGTCTCGTGCCCGCACGCATACGCGTTGCCGGCAATCTAAAATTCGACGCACCAGCCGAAGCCGACAAGCACGAGTTGACTACTGCGCTGCAAAATCGCTTCGACATCAACGATGCGCGGCCGTTGCTCGTCACGGCCAGCACGCACGCGCCTGAAGAAGCGTTGCTGCTGGAAGCTTTCCGACAACTGCGCGGCGCTCTGCCGACTGCACACACGCGCCTGCTCATCGCCCCGCGCCATCCGGAACGCTTCGCTGAAGTCGCCGCATTGCTAACCGATTCAGGTCTCAACTGGGCACGCCGTTCGGCTGTGCCGGCTGAGGCTGATAGTGAGAGTGAGGTGATCCTGCTCGACAGCATTGGCGAACTGCGCGCCATCTATCCCTTAGCCACACTCGTCTTCGTCGGCGGCAGTCTGACGCCGGCTGGCGGGCACAACGTCATCGAGCCGGCCCTTTATGCCCGTTGCATCGTCACAGGCGCGCACACCTTCAACTTCACAGCCATCGTGCGCGACTTCCTTGCCCAACAGGCGCTCGTGCAATTACCTGGGTTGTCGGCACAACAAGCGCCCGCCGCTCTGGCCCGCGCGTTTCAAGAATTATTGCTGGACGATGAGCGCCGCCATGCTATTGGCGCACGCGCCCGCGCCACGCTGGAACAGAATCGTGGCGCGACTGCGCGCACCATCGAACTGCTTACACCATTACTGCAAACAGAGATTAGAGGTCAGAGGTCAGAGGTTAGTAAAGAACCGTCCGCACTGACCTCTGACCTCTGACCACTGACCTCTGACCTCTGACCTCTGACCTTTATGTCGCTCGCACATGCCCCACTCAGTCTGCTCTACGGCGCGCTCACACACGCGCGGCTTGCAC
>JANMAD010000013.1:0-12292 GCA_031359515.1 Acidobacteriota bacterium
CGCTCCGCTTCCGCGCGGTGATCGAAGACGGAGCGGGCGAGCGCGCGGCAATTCGCACCGAGGCGCAGCAGCTCTTGATCCGCGCTGGTGGCAGCACGCGCGATGGCCCGGCGGCAGCCGTGCGAGTCGCCGGGGTGGAAAAGGAAGGCGTGCTCTCCGTCCACGAGTACATCAGCCATGCCGCCGGTGGTTGAAGCCAAGGCCGGGAGACCAAGCGCGGTCGCTTCGACCAAGACGTTCGGCAGCCCGTCGTAGAACGAAGGGATCACTATCAGATCGCACGCCGCGTAGTACGGCAACAACTCGTAGCGGTCGAGGAAGGGAAGCGCGGTAAAACTGATCTCGGCGCGGTGGGCTGCGAGCCACGCCTCCATCTCCGGCTCCAACTCGCCGACTAAGAGCAGGTGGCAGCGCGCCGCGTGCCCCGACCGCGCGAGCGCGTCGAGGAAGAACAGGCCGCCCTTCTTCTGCTTCAAGTGGCCGAACATGCCGAGCACACGCCGCCCCGCCGGCACGTGCGCCCGCCGCCATTCTTGGCCTTGCGCGCGGTCGCCCGGCGTCAACGCCCACTCGGATAGGTCTATCCCGTTCGGCGTCCACAGGGCATACGTGTGCGGATACAACGCGGCGATCTTGCGCACATGCTCGTGGCTGACTGCACAGACGCGCGCCGCGCGCGTCAGCGCCTCGCGCAGCACCTCGCCGCGCTTGAGCGAGAAGACGGCGGCGTCGAAGTCGTTGCCGCGTATGAGCGTGACGAGCGGGACGCCGAGCCAAGCGGCGTAGACGGGGCCAGCTAGCAGGGGCAGCAAGCCCCCGAACGCGACGACGTGTGTGTAAGCCGGGCCGTCTGCGGCCCGCGTCAGTTCGCTCCAGAGGCGGTTCAGGGCGTGCGCCGGGTCTGCGCCGACCGGGCAGATGAGATCGCGGCCGTTGCGCCGCGGCTCGACGCGCCAGGCGGCGTGCCGCGCGCTCAGGTGGGCCACGTCGAGCGCGACGCCTGCGGCGGCGCGCAGCGCACGCACGATGCGGTCGCACGACTGGGCCATGCCGCCGCGATTCGGCGGGTAGTTCTCTGTCAGCCACAGGGGGCGGATGATCGCGCTCATCAACTGTCGTAGAAGCTGCCGCCCGCGCCCGCGCCCGCAAAGTCGCCTTCGATCTGATCGTCGCCTACAGTGCGGTCGAACGAGCGGTAATCGTAATCGTCGAAGGCCGTGCCCGTATCAGACCCTAAATAGATTGGCGTGTAGCGGTCATCTGTGTAGTAGCGCCGGCGATAATCATAAGGCCAGTCGCGGTCGTTGATGTTGTCGGTGGCCGCGGCCTGTTCGCGTGCGGCACACTCGACGCACAGGCGCAAGTCTGTGCGCGGCGAGAGGTGCTCGCGGCAGGTGGGGCGCACGCAGCGCTCGCAAGGTTTTTCGGCGGGCTGGCCGCAGTCGCGCAGCACGAAAAAGCCGCGCTTGCACAGGCAAGTGTTCGTCATTTATTTACCCTTGGCCGGCGTGGCCCGGCTGAACGCGGCGGCGATCAGATCAAGCAGTTGCTGCGGTTCGGGCGTCACCAGTTCGCGCGTCTCGACGACGCGATGCAACTTCACCGTGTGGCGCTTCTCGCCCGGCGTAACTTCGAGCCTGTCTTTCGACTCGGCGGCGGGGCCGGGCGGCACGACATACCGGCTGCCGGGTAGCCCGAGCTGCACGTAGAGGTGCGTCTTCTGCTTGTGTCTGGTCTTGGTCTTGGTCTTACCGCGCGCGTTGCGCTTCGTCTTCTTCAACTCGCGCACCGCGTCCACGATCCGCCAACTCAGGCGCGAGCCGTCCGCCAGCGCCACGTCGCCGCTCATCCAGGGGCCTTGGTAGAAGGTGGCCACGACCTTGTGGTAAGCGCCGGCGGCGTAGGGCTGGCTCTGGCTAACCTGCTTCTCCGGGGCGGTGCTGCCGCGCATGTCGAGCGCGAGGCGCAACGCCCGCCCCGGCGCGGCGTCTTCGCGGATGATCGCGAGCACCGGCAACACGAACTTGTTGAGATCGATCTTCACGTCCAACTTCGAGGTGGTCATGTAGATAAACGCGGTCGTGAGCAGCACCGCCAACGAGAGGGCGAGCAGCGGCACGCCAAGCAACGGGATTATGCCCAGCAGAAAGAAGGAGGCGAACAAAGCGAAGGCGGAGATGACCAGTAGGATACAGCCGACCTTGCGCAACTTGTCGCCGCTCTGGTCGTAGGCCGCGACCGGCCCGAGCAGCGCGAGCCATTCGCTCGGCGTATGCTCGCCCTCAATCTGTTTCGTCCTGAGTACTTGTTTCTGTTCCGCGGTCAAAGCCCGGTAAGCTGCGTAAGCGTTCACGGCGGTGTTTCCTGTGTTTGGGATCGACGAGCGGGCAGCCGGGGGGATTGTACACGCCCGCGCGCCCGCGCGCGAAAATCTTTAAGGCCGCGCGGCTGGCGCAAGTTTCTCTGACGCAGGCGCGAGCGCGCGGTAAAGCTCGGCCAGCCGCGTGGTCGCGTGCGCCCAGGTGAAGTCGCGCGCGATTCGTTGCCGCGCCCGCGCACCCATGGCGCGCAACAGGTCCGGGTGCTGGAGTAGCACGCGGATGGCGCGGGCCAGTTCGCCGGGGCGCTCCGGGTGTACGAGGCGGCCCTGCTCGCCGTCCACCAACAACTCGCGCACTGCCGGCAGATCGGAGGCGACCACGGGCACGCCCGCGGCCATTGATTCCAGAATCTTCAGCGGCGCGCAGCCTTGCTCGACGTTGCGTGCGCATTCCGTGAGCGGCGCGACCGACAACAGCGCGTGCGCCCGCCAGGGCGCAAGCTCCGCTTCGCCCAAAGCGTAGTGCCAGACGACGCGCGGCGCGATCTCCAGGCGCTCCGCGAGCCGCAGCAACAGGCGTGCGCGGTTCGTGTAGTGCGACGCGCAGATGACGAGCCGCAGGTCTGTGAAGTCCGCGAGCCGCGCGAAGGCGCGCAGTAAGGTGTCCACGCCTTGCCACGGTTGCAGCGCGCCGAAGTAGAGCAGATAGCGCGCGGGCGCGGCGGCGGGCGGCGGCACGGCCGGCGACAAGTCCGCGCCGTTCGGTATAACCGTGATCTTTTCTGCGGGCACGCCGTAGGCGCTGACGCGCGCCGCGATGGTCTGCGCCGGCGTGACGATATGATCGGCCGCGTGCAGGCAGTAGTGCTCGCGCGCCCGGAGCTTCGCCAGCGTGCTGGGCGCAAGCCCCCGGTAAGTGTGTGGCAACTCGATGGAGGGCAGCCCGTTGACTTCATATACGGTGGCATAATTGTGCGGGCGCGCGAGGATGGCCGCGCCACTCCAAGGATCGCGAAAGTGACAGAGGCGCAATCCCTCCGCGGCTTCGTCTAACAGCGCGTCGAGCCGCCGGCCGAAGGCCATGGCGCGCTCAAGCAGATTGGCCACGGGCTGGCTGAAGCGCACGATCTCGACATTCTCCTCGCGCTGATAGACGGGCAACTCGTCGTCGCCGAGCACGTACAGCAGTCCGCCCCCCGATGCCGCGAACAGCGTGCGGGCGAACCGGTCAATATGGATCGCCGCGCCTTTACGCGAGGGGAAGCGGTCGAATGCAGCGTAAAGCGCGCCGGGTCGGAGTTGCAGCATCATCTTTTAAGCGCGGAGCGCGGCGAGCAACTTGTCGTGGATGCCGTCGAAGCCGCCGTTGGACATGATGATGACGGCGTCGCCCGCGCGCAGTTCGGGCGCGAGCCGGCGCACGATCTCGTCCGCGCCCGCGTAGGTATGCGCGGGCCGGCCCATCGCGTTGATCTCGGCGACGATCTCATCTGTGTCGAGCAGCGGGCCGTGCTGCGTGATGTGCGCGGGATTGAAGACGCTGGCGACGATGACGAGGTCGGCTTGCGTGAGCGCGGCGACGTAATCCTGTTGGAAGACCGCGAGCCGCGAAGAGATCGAGCGCGGCTCGAAGACGGCGACGAGGCGACGATCTTTGTATTTCGCGCGCAACGCTTGCAGCGTCTCGCGCACGGCCGTTGGATGATGCGCGAAGTCGTCAATCACAGTGACGCCGCGCGCCTCGCCGCGCACCTGCATGCGCCGCTGCACGCTCTGAAAAGTAGCGAGCGCCTCTTTGATCGCCGCCTGCTCAATGCCCCACGCAGCGGCCGCGATGATGACGGCGAGACAGTTGCGCACGTTGAACTCGCCGATGAGCGGCAGCGCAAACTCGCCCCACAATCGTCCTGCGCGGAAGACACGAAAGCGCGTCAACTCGCCCGTGAAGTCTATGTCGCGCGCCTGCCACTTGGCATCATCGGGCGTGCCGAAAGTCTCAAGCTGCGTGTGCAGCTTGTCGCCGAACTCCGCGACCACCTCGCGCACCTGCGGACTGTCCCAACCGGCGATCAGACGCCCATTGCCGGGCACGAGATTCATCAAACGCCGAAAGGCGAGCTTGACGGCCGCGAGGTCTTTGTAAATGTCTGCGTGATCGAACTCGATGTTGTTGACGATGGCCAACTCCGGCAAGTAGTGCATGAACTTCGGCCCCTTGTCGAAGTAGGCCGTGTCGTACTCGTCGCCCTCGATGATGAAGTACGAACTATCAGTCACGCGAAAGCTCGCGCCGAAATTCTGCACCACGCCGCCGACTAAGAAACCCGGTTTCAGCCCGCCGACTTCCATCACCCACGTGGCCAGACTCGTCGTCGTCGTCTTGCCGTGCGTGCCCGCGATGACGAGCGAGCGTCGCCCGCGTATGAATTCTTCTTTCACGACCTCCGCTTGCGAGCGATAGAGCAAGCGGCGATTCAACACCGCTTCGACCTCCGCGTTGCCGCGCGACAGCGCATTCCCGATCACGACACAATCCGGCGCAGGCGCAAGATGCGCCGCGTCATAACCTTGCGCCACCTCGATGCCCAGCCCGGCGAGCATCGTGGACATCGGCGGATACACATTCTGATCCGACCCCGTCACGCGATGCCCGCGCGCTTGCAGCATGCCCGCCAGCGAAGCCATCGCCGTGCCGCAGATGCCGATGAGGTGATAATGTTTGATTTCGCCCAATGAAATTTACTCCGCAGATTCTGTTGTGAAATTTTGCTGTATCGCATCGGCCGTTAGCGCAATCGGCAACGTGAACGAGAAGGTCGAGCCTTGGCCGACTTGCGATTCGACTGTGATCTCGCCGCCGTGCAGCTCGACGAGTTGTTTGGTGATGTAGAGACCAAGCCCCGTGCCTTTCTCGCCGCGTGTGGCGCGGCTGCGGGCCTGTTCGTATTTGTCGAAGAGGCGCGCAAGATCGTCGGCCGGGATGCCGACGCCGGTATCGCTGACGGCGAGCCGCAGCGTGTCCGCGTCCGCGCGCTCAATGCGCAACTCGACGCGCCCGCCTTTGGGCGTGAACTTGATGGCGTTCGCGAGCAGGTTATCGAGCACGCGGCTCAACTTGGCCCGGTCAGCGGCGACGAGCGGGAGATCGGCGGCCACTGCGGGCGCAAGCGTCAAGCCCTTCTCAAGCGCGAGCGGCATCATTGTCTCGCATACTTCGGCAGCTAAGACGCGCAGATCAACGTCGCTCAGTTCGAGCCGCAGCCCGCCGGATTCGGCTTTGGAAGCGTAGAGCAGATCGTTGATCAGTTCGATCAGGTTCTGCGTGTTGCGCTCCATCATCGCCACCATGTGCTGCTGTTCGGGCGTCAACTCGCCGAGCCGCCCCGACGTGAAAAAGTTGATCACGCCGCTGATGATCGTCAACGGCGAGCGCAGGTCGTGCGTCGTGAGCGCAAGGAACTCCTCTTTCATCGCGGCCACGGCGCGCAGTCGCTCGTTCGCCGCGCTCAACTCCGCGTTCGTGCGGCCGAGCGTCTCGTTGAGTTGTTCCAACTCCGCGCGCTTCTCCTCCAACTCACTGAGCAGGGCGAGCAGGTCGCGATTCTGTTGCGCCAATTCTGCCACCGCCGATTCGCCATCGGCCGTGAAGTGTGCGCGCAACTCTGCAACGCGCTCTTTGACGCCCACCGCCCGCAGCGGCGGTAGCCACTTGATAACCGTGACGCGCGTGCCCGTGCCCGGCGCGCTATCGATCTCGAACTCATCCATCAAGCGGCGCGTGCCGGCGAGACCGACGCCCAGACCGGACGGCGAGCGGTAGTTGCCGCGCAGGATCGCGCGCAACGCGGCGGCGTCCATACCGGGGCCTTCGTCGCGCGCCGTGAGTTGTAAACCCATTGCATCGTCCGCGCGCTCAACGAGCGCGAGCGTGATCGCGCCCGTCTGTGCATACTCGTAGATATTGCGCGTCAACTCGGAGACGGCCGTGGTGATCTTGATCTGCGTGGTCGCGTCGAAGCCCAGGTCGCGCGCGAGTCGGCGCACGCGGTCACGCACCGCGACGATGTCCGCCTCGCGGCGCACGTAGATGTCTCCGAGTCGGGTGGTTTCGCTGTGGGGCATGAATAAGCTGTAAGCTAATAGCTGTTAGCTATTAGCTTAAAACATTCGTTATCGTCGAGTCGGCAGCTATCGTTCATGTTTCGTTAAGTCCAATAGCTAACAGCTAACAGCTAACAGCTAACAGCTAACAGCTAACAGCTAACAGCTATTCGCTTCATCGTGCGACCAGCACGGTCGCGTCGTCGGTGGCGCGGCCGTAGTCGCGCATAAGTACGCCCGCGAGCAGTTGCGGGCTACGCTGCAACAAGTTGGGATAGTCTTGCATGTCCCACTTCGTGCTCAAGCCATCGGACGCAAGCACGATGGTTGTGCCTTCCGCCCACTTGTGCGTCCAGACCCGTGCGCGCTCGAAGCGGGCGCCGAGCGTGCCATTGGCCGAGATGGGGCGCGCATGTTCAGGCGCACCGAAGACACGCACTTCTATATTGCCGACGCCCGCATAGTAGAAAGCTTTGCGCTTGCTGTCCACGACGGCCACGCCCATCACCGCGCCGCGCGTGGCCCGCAAAGCTTCATGTGCCGCCGCGAATAATTCGTCGAGCGGCTCGCCCTGCCAGTCGGCGAGCACGTCGAGCGCAACGCGCGCCGCCTCGTGCGCGCCGCTGCCATGCCCCAAGCCATCAATGACGGCGCAGAGCATCTGCTGCGCACGCCGTCGCACAAAATAAGCGTCGCCGTTACGTATCTCCTGTGGATGCGGCCGACTCCACACGCCGAAGCGATGCGCGGTTGCGCCGTGCGCGGCGGACGCAAGCCGCGTCGTCGCCACCCACTTGCGCCCCATGAGCGCCGTGCCGTGCGTCGTGCGACGTGTGGAAGCGAGCGTCCTTAACGCGCCGGTTACGCGCACGGTTGAATAAACTTCAAACTCGTCCAGCAGCCGCCGGATCGCGCCGAGACCCGCGCCCAAGCCGCCGCTCGTCGAGACGCCATCGCGCACCGCGCGGTCGAGATCGTAAATGCCCGGCCCCTTGTCCCAGTAAAAAATCTCGATGCCCGGTTCCGCGCCGAGTGGGCGCGTGTAATGCAGCCAGCCGCCGCCCTGCGCATAGCGCACCGCATTCGTGCCGATCTCCTGCACGACGATGTCCAACTCGGCCAACTCGCGCTCCGTAAAACCGATCTCGCCCGCGTAAGCATGCACCGCCCGCCGCGCCGCCCCTACCTGCGCCTCGTCCCGCACTTCGATGGATTGTATCTCACGCATAAAAGTAGAGGTCAGAGGTCAGAGGTCAGAGGTTAGTGAAGTCAAAAGCACTGACCTCTAACTTCTAGCCTCTGACCTCTGCTTTTCACATCCAGCGCACAACGGAGACGCGCGTGCCGCGTTCGGGAGAGGATTCGATCTCGAACTCGTGGACGAGCCGTTGTGAACCGGGCAGTCCTTTGCCCAAACCGCCGCCCGTCGAGAAGCCGTCGCGCATGGCCGCGGCGACATTTGCAATGCCGGGGCCTGTGTCTTCAAAGATGAGCCGGAGACCCTTGCGCCCCGCGTTGTCCGTGACGGGCTGCGCGATCAGGCGACCGCGCCCGGCGTACTTGACAACGTTGCGCGCCAACTCCGAGGCGACGGTGGCGAGCCGTGATTGATCAACTAAGCCGAAGCCGAGCGCGCGGGCCAGCCGGCGTACTTCGCCGCGCGCCGCCACGATGTCGTACTCCTGCTCAAGCGCGATTGCTAGACTCTCCAAACAGATTCAGCCCTTCGGCGCTGAGCGCCGCGTCCGCGTCCTCGCTGCCAGCGAACTCAGCGCGCAGCAACTTGATGCCTTCGTCCACGTTCAGCACCGTTTCGACGCCGCGCAACTCCAAGCCCAACTCGACCAGCGTGATCGCCACCGCCGGCTGCATGCCGACCACGACCGTGCGCGCGTCCATGATGCGCGCCATCGCCGCGATGTCCGAGAGCATGCGCCCGATAAACGAGTCCACCATCTCAAGGAGCGAGATGTCGAGCAACACACCCCGCGCCCGCGTGCGCTCAAGCTCCGCCAAAATTCTTTCTTGCAGACCGATGACCGTCTGATCATCCATGTCCACTTGGATCGGGACGATTAAGACACGTCCAACTTTCAAGATCGGTATGCGTTGCGCGCCGTCCATAAGCCTTTCTCCGAGAGGCAGTGACAAGTGACGAATAAGACAAAATGCTTAACTCGGCACGCGCCACTCATCACTTGTCGCCGCTTTTATCCGCGTTTGCTTCATGCTGCTTATTGCCAGTCCCTGCGCCGTTGCGCAGGTGCGCGACGAGCGAGAGGGGCACGACGGTGCGACCGACGAGTTCGAGCGCGAGGCGGATGCCGTCGGACATTTGCGCACGGGTGGTGATCTGCGTGAGGTCTATGCCGAGTTGCACCATCGTCTGCGCGATGGCGGGCGAGACGCCGGTGAGAATGCACCGCGCGCCCATCAGCCGCGCCGCCGTCACCGTCTTGATCAGATGATTGGCCACGAGCGTGTCCATCGTGCGCACGCCGGTGATGTCGAGGATCGCGACCGTCGAGCCGCTCTCGACGATACGCTGCAACAACGCTTCCATCATCAACTGCGCGCGGCGCGAATCGAGCGTGCCGATGATCGGCAAGGTCAGAATCTTGTCCCAGACTTTGATGACCGGCGTGGACAACTCCATCATGTCGGCGCGTTGTTGATGAATGATCTCCTCGCGCGAACGGATGAAGTTCTCGACCATAGTGAGACCCATGCGATCAACCAGTTCCGCGAAGTAGGCTAGCTCATCCAGAAAAGCCTCGACGTTGCCGTCGTACTCTTCCATGAGCATTGGCCGGAGCGTGTTGCGCAAACTGAGGACGTAGGTCGCGTTCTCGCGCGCCGTATAACCTTTGACCGCGCGCGTATGCGAGATTTGATTGAGCAGCGCACGCAGTTCGTCGAACGCCGCATCGTCGAAGTCCGCGCCCTCCGACTCTTTGATCGCGTGCGCGAGCAGGTCAACGATCTGCTGCGACTGTTGGCGCAACTCCTTCTTCGAGATCAATTCGTCGCGGAACTCATCCGATTCCAGCCGCTCTTTGATCCACAGATTGAGAATCTCGTCGCGGCGTGTCGCCAGCAAGTCCACCACGCGGCGCGCTTGCTCCGGCTGCGCTGCACTTTTGTTCGGCATGCGACTCCTCGTGCGCCGCGTGCGCGCAGGATGACGCGCACGACGGGCCTAATGATGTTTGGGACGGGAGAGAATTATTGTCGGTGAGCAGCCAACGCGGGAGACTCAAGCGACGAAACTTATCTTAGCATCGCGGCGGGTAAAAGCAACTACATGCGATACAGCGGTGATTCAGGCTGGCAGGGTACGGACAGACCCGCGCGCTAGCGCGCACGATATGACGACAGCCGCAGCCGCGCGGCATAGGGCCACGAGCGCGAAGTCCTCTCGGTCAGCGGCATTAGATGATTGCTTAACTACGCGGCGTCAGGGCTTGTAGCGTTGCATCATCACGGTGACGAGCGGCGAGTCGCCGCTCGTGCGACTGTACGAGACCCAGTAGCCGGCCTTCGGGTAGCGCACCAGTCTGTACATCGAGCCGTCGGTCTTGGCAGTCAACTCCGTGCCGAGCACGCTTTTGCACACGGGCGCTTTCTGCACGCCGACGTAGAAGACGGCGAGCGACGCGACGTTGTGCTGCGCATCGTAAGAGACTTGCGCTGTCTCGTTGTCGGAGAAGGCGTAATAATCCTGCGCGTCGCTCTTATCTTGTGGCGTGCCGAGTTTGCGCCGCGCCTCGTCGGCGCTCATGCCGATGTGGACGCCTTTGTAGTCGCTGAAGACGGGATCGCCTTTCACCTCATCCTGATCCTGCGCCGCGACGCGCGGCAACGCACCGAGCGTCAACGCGCAGAGCAGGCAGAGAACGAACGGCACAATGGTGGACGAATGTTTCGGATGCTGTGACATGGGGGTGGTCTCCTTCCGGGCAAGGACTGACAACAACGCAAGGGTGTTAGGCTGAACCGACGGACAGAGCAAGTGTAGAGAAGTGAAGCGAACCGATAATGCGCTCGCCTGAATGATCAGCCTGACAACCCCCGGCTGGATGGCGGAGAAGATATAGCCCGTATGGGCATAAAGTCAATCGAAAGCGGATGACAACGAGGAAGTATTTGCTGGCGAGTTTACAACTTTTTCGGTCTGCATTTTGCCAACAGATAAAAGACTACGAAGGCGACAACAGGAAAACCGAGGATAAGAAATGGAGTGATCGGATAATCCCTAGCCGCAGGTAAAATCCACTCTATCAGAGCATCCAATCCATCTATGTAGGCAATACACATAAACCCAATCAAAAGCTAGCTAACAGGAAAACTAAAGCGGGATGCCGCGAAACTTTTCCACTTTCTTCGTCGGCCTAACCAGCACCGCGTCGTCCTGTTCGCGTTGTCGTTGCTTGCCTTCCGAGTGCCAGTCGGCCCATTCGCCCGGCGCGTCGAAGGTTTCGCCGCCGTGTTTGGTCAAGCGCTCGCGCACGCGGCACATGATGGGCGTGTTGACGCCGACGCCGCTAATGACCGCTTGCCCTTTGGTGAGCGCGGGCAGTTCTTGTAAGAGTTGTCGCCCTGCGCCTTCGACCGACTTGGCGACCGTGTCCTGATCAATCGGATTCACAATTCGCATGATGATCTGCGTCATGCACTGCGAGAGTACGTCCTGATCGAGTTTGCCCGGCCGTTGCGTGATGAGACCGATGCCGACGCCGAACTTGCGTCCTTCGGAGAGTATCTGTTTGAGAATGTTCGTGGACACGACGGTCTGCCCGGCGGGCGCGAAGCGGTGCGCCTCTTCGTGCAATGCGAAGACGGGATAAGGCAGGTGATTGTCAGTCGCTTGCTCGGCCTCGCCGCGCACCGTCATCATGCGCGCCTTGTTGACGCGGCGCAGGAGCGTGGCGACGACGACCTGCTGCTCGTTCTGCTCGATGTCAGAGAGTTGCAAGACGGTGCAACGACCGGGCTTGAATAAATCTTTGAGCGGGATGTGCTCGTTGTCCGAGAAGATACCGTCATGCTTGTCGAAGCGCGAATCCAGCCGCCACAGCAGGCCTTCGATGGAACTCGCGTTGCTCGATTCGCTGCGTTCGTTGCCCTCGTACTTCTGCGCCTTCACTTCGTCGCGCAGATCGTGATAGCCCCACAGTCCGCGATCCGAATCGGGCCGGTTCGTCAGTTGCCGGTACGCCTGCGCGAGGAAGTGCAGCATCTTGTCGGACGTGCCTTCGGGCAAGAGATATTTAATGTCGGCTTCGGTCAGCGAAGAGAAGCGCACCTTGACGCGGTCGTGCGTGTAGATTTTAACTTCCGGGTGATAATTGCCCGCCGCGAAACGCGCGTCGCCTTCAATCGAGCGCAGCGTGTCGTACTCGCCGTGCGGATCGACGATCAAAACGGCGGCGCGGTTGTGCGGCATCATCAACTCTTCGACCAGCACGCCCGCCGTATAGGACTTGCCCGCGCCCGTCGAAGCCAGGATCGCCAGATGCGTCGAGACCACATCCTTGACCGACAACACGACCGGCACTTCGCCCGCGCTCCTCGTCAACAAACTGCCGAGATGCGCCGCCCCTTGCTCGCCCACCTTGCGGGGCGACAGCACCTCCGCGAGTGTCGCCGACGAAGCGAGCAACACGGGCGCGCCCGCTTCCGGCGGGATGCGCGGGTTGACGAAGTCGCCGAGCTTGTGGCTGAAGTAGCCGGTGGTCTCAACCGTGATCTCGTACAACTCACAGCCTTCGCCCTCCAAGCCGATGAGGGACGAGACGACGGCCGGCGGCGTCTCAGGATCAGCTAAGAATGCGTCGGGCAAATTACGCACGAGCTTACGCGCCGTCACCG
>JANMAD010000050.1:0-4169 GCA_031359515.1 Acidobacteriota bacterium
GTGCAGGTCGGGCACGGGCGGGCCGAGATCGCCGACGCGATACGCGCCCAGGCCGCGAAGCTCGCCTACTATCCCACCACCCGCCAGTTCTCGAATCCACCTGCGGCGGAACACCATCCCGCCCGCACCGAGTAGCTGCAAGATTTTGTAGTGACCGATCAACTTGCCCGTCATCGCTTCATCGTCAATCAACAACGGCGCGGCGCGTTCGACGGCGGGAGAGTTGATGAAATCGTCATCATCGGCATTGTCGTGTGCTGCGAGTAAGGATTCGACTTGACGACGGAGCGCAGCATCATCGCCGCACGCGCCTTGCAAATAGAACGTGCGTTCGTGCGGTGCGCGTTCCAACGCGGACTGGAATAGTTGACTGACTTGTTGCCAGCGTTCAGGTCTCATCCATCTCTTCCCTGCGCATCTCGCGGTAGAGCCACGCGCGTGCCATGTTCCAATCGCGCATCACCGTGTTCGGAGCGATCTTCAACACTTCGGCGATCTCTGAATTGCTCAAGCCGCCGAAGAAACGCAACTCGACGACTTGACTGCGGCGCGCGTCAACTTGGGCGAGACTTTGCAACGCCTCATCAAGCGCGATCAATTCCGCCGCGCGTTCATCCGACACGACGGCGACTCCATCGAGCGAGACTTTGTGCATCCCGCCGCCACGTCTCAGGCGCGCGTGGCTGCGCGCGTGGTCAACGAGAATGCGGCGCATCATTTGTGCAGCGATGGCGTAGAAGTGCGCGCGGTTTTGCCAGTGAACGCGATCTTGATCAATGAGACGTAAGTAAGCCTCGTTGACGAGCGCGGTCGTTTGCAAGGTGTGGCCCGGCGTCTCTTTGCGGAGATAACGACGCGCCGTGCGTTTGAGCTCGTCATACACGAGCGGAAAAAGTTTATCCGGCGCGGACTCATCCCCGTTGCCCCAATCTACGAGCAACTGCGTCAGTTGATGGCGGGCGAAGGAGTGTGCGGGCATGACGTTCGTCCGTTCCGCTTGTACGTTCGAGCCTGTGTTGCGGCAGCGTCGCGTGGTGCCCGAAGTATAGCACCACGCGGCGGATTTCATTCAGCAACGGTCGGTAAGATCGTCTGACTGTTGCTCTCGGATTTGACTAGCTCGAAAAAATTGCGGCGGCATGGTGGTTTTGGCGAAGCGGCGTCGCGTTAATAGTTGAAGCGAGAATTAAAGACATCGCTGGTTGCCGCAAATTGAAATTGTAGGGCTTTTCAGCCAAAGGAGAAAAAATGAAGACACAAACACAAACCTTCGTCATCGCATTGGCGCTGATGCTCGCTCTGGCAATCGTGCCGACCTTGGCTTTCGGTCAAGCCAAAACGGATAGCCCAAAATTGAACTCGCCCCAAGACGAACAAGGCAACACTTTGGTAGGCGTTTGGGAAGCGGTGGTGCCTGCTTTGAATGACTGTGAAACCGGCTTGCCAGCGCCTGGTTCCCCAATAATCAGGGTACTACAAAAGTTTAACCAAGACGGAACGATGACGGAAGAGAACACCGATCCCATCGAAGGTCCGTATCGCACTACCGCGCACGGCATTTGGGAGCGCATTTTTGGGCGGCAGTACCGCGCCTTTTATCTGCATTATGGTTTTGCGCCGGACAAAACTCATATCGCCACCGTCAAGATCAGATCGATTATAACGCTCAGCCGCGACGCACAGAGGTTTAACGAAAAGGGCACGGTGGAAGTCCTCGACCCGCAGAATAACGACGCGGTTCTTTTTACCGGCTGTTTCAACAGCGGCTACAGACCAACACGCCTTAGATTCTAGGCAAGGCAAGCGTGAGTTAGACGTTTTGAGTTCGGACAACTTTTCAACGTCTAACTCACGCTTCAGCGAAGCCTACGGTTATCCATATCGGCATAAGCCGCCGCACACCTGAATTAGCCCGCGCCAGCATTCTTTTCACGGTGTTTCCTGCGTTGTAACTTGTTGCTATCGCGCGGTGCGGGTTAATGCGAGCGTTAATTTGACACGAAAACTGCCGCCGGTTAGCGCACCTCGGCGAGCGCCGCGACGAGCCGCGCGATGTCGTCTTCGTTGTTGAAGAAATGCGTGGCGACGCGTATGCCTTCGGGCTTTTGGGTGACGGCGATGCCGCGCCGATGCAGATGATGCGCCACGCGCTCCGGCTCGGCCGCCGCGACGAGCGTCTCCGCCGAACGATGTGACTCATCCATCAGTGGCGACAGCACGCGCCAACCAGCTTCGGTCAGACTGTCAGTCAGCAGCTTATTGATCGCCAGCGCGCGACGCTCGATCTGTGCCGGCCCGATCTCCAACCCATATTCGACCGCCGCGCCGAGCGCGAAGATGCCGCCAAAGTGCGGGCAGCCCTGTTCACTTCGCGCCGCCGCGTCCCCGCGCACGCGGTACTCGTCGTTCCGCATCGCAAACGGATCGGCCACGCTCAGCCAACTAATCGCGCGCGGCTCAGTCGCGGCCAATAGCTCGCGGCTCAGATACACGAACCCCGAACCATAACCGCCGAGCAACCACTTGTGCCCGGTCGCGCAGAGCGCATCGATCCGCATGCGCCGCACGTCAAGCTCGAGCACGCCCGCCGACTGTGCCGCGTTGACGACGAACGCATGTCCGCCTTTACGTGCGCCGATCTCCGCGAGGTCGGCGCGGAAGCCATTCGAGTATTGCACGTGACTCAAACAAATAACGCCGGTGCGGTCGCTCATCGCGGCGCATACGTCATCCGCCGTCAACACACCATCGCGCGCATTTAGCCGATGAACTCGCGTGCCCCTGTGCAGCCACGGCAGCGTGGAGACAGGAAACTCAAGCTGACAGGAGATAACTTCGCCGCGCCCGGCGAGCGCGTCCACGATCAGATTCATGCCGCTCGACGTGTTGGTCGTGAACGCGATCTCATCCGGCTCGGCGTTGATGAGCCGCGCCAGTGCGCCGCGCGCCCCCTCGCGTCGCCTGAGCCACTCAAACCAATGCGCGTCGCCCGTCTCCAACGTCTCTTGATAAAACCGCAACGCTGCCGCTAATCCCACGCGCGGCACAGGCCCCGCCGCCGCGCTGTTCAGATAAGCCAGCCGCTCCGTCACCGGAAAGTCCGCACGGATGCGCGCCCAATTGATCGTTTCAACCATTTGCCGTGCCCAACCGATTAACCAGCCCTAAAGTATCTTAGACTTGACGCTCGTCGGCGCGCGTTCTATCTTCGCACGCGTTTCTATGCCCGCCGTTGCAGCAGGAGTTTTACACCATGTCAGCGCAACTTGTCGCGCCCCCCGCGTGGGCGATCACGGATTATCTGGCGACGCGCAACGGCCGTCTGCACATCAACGGCGCGGACGCGCTCGCGCTCGTCGGCGCACACGGCTCGCCGCTCTACGTCTTCTCCGCGCCCCGCATCACGGCGAACATCGCGCGGCTCAAGCGTGCGGCTGAAGCGGTCGCTCATCCGGTCAGATTCTGTTACGCCTCGAAGGCCAACTCGAACATGGCCGTGCTGACGACGGTGCGCGCTGCCGGCATAGACATCGAAGTCAACAGTGGCGGTGAACTCTTCAAGGCCTTGCGCGCAGGCTTTCGGCCTGAACAGATCATCTTCAACGGCACGAGCAAGACCGACGAAGAGCTTGATGAAGCTGTACGCGCCGGCATCTTTGCGATCAATGTTGACTCACTTTATGAGATCGATTTAGTCGCAGCGGCCGCGCGGCGACAGCACAAGCGCGCGAATATCACGCTGCGGCTCGTCCCGGAGATCGGCACGCGCTCGCACATCGGTTTGCAGACCGCGCTCCTGACCTCGAAGTTCGGCATGACCTCATCCGAAGTGCCTGCCGCTTTTCGCCGCGCGCTGTCGTTCCCCGATCTGCTCCACGTCGGTGGCATACACATACACGTCGGCTCGCAGACGCCCGACCTTGAACCGTTCGCCGCCGCGTTCAAGACGATGTGGGAACATCTCGTCAGGCTGCAACGCGAGACCGGGCACACACTCGCGCACATCAATCTCGGCGGCGGCATCCCCGTCAACTATCTGCGCGACCGTTCACAGGCCGATCAACTCCCCGCAGAAGAACGCGATATGCTTGGCGCTAATCTTGAGCCGGCCGACGTGCTAAACGCGGCGCTTCAGGCCGCGCGCGAATCGGCCCGTGCGGCTGGCGCGG
>JANMAD010000489.1:0-9530 GCA_031359515.1 Acidobacteriota bacterium
AGGCCGCCACAGGCAACGCAGAAGTATGAACGCGGAACGATGAGCAGTGCTTCATTCATCGTTCCGCGTTCATCGTTCATCGTTTAGCTTATGTCGCAGATCAGACGGGTCAAACTCATCATCGTCGCCCTCTTCATCGTCGGGGGCGGCGCGGTGCTAGTCACCGACAATGTGCTCAACCGGCGGGCGCAGGCTTTCTCATCGGGGCCGCCGCCGGGTCGCACCGGCGCACCCGACGAGGACACGTGCGCGGAATGTCATCTGCCCGAAGCCATCCAGACCAATGGCGCGCTCACCATCATCGCGCCGCAGACCTACTTGCCCGGTCAGACTTATCAGATCACTGTGCGCCACACGACGACGGATCAGACGCGCCTGCGTTGGGGCTTTGAACTCACCGCGCTCGACGGCGGCGACGAAAAAGCGGGCACGCTGCAAACCAATAACGACGGGCTGACGCAGCTACGCAACAACGAAGAGCCGCACCCCACACGCCAGTATATCGAGCATACGGCGAGCGGCACGTTCGTGGGCCAACGCAACGGCGCGAGTTGGACTTTCCAATGGACAGCGCCCACGCAGAATATCGGCCCCGTCACCTTCTACGCGGCCGGCAATCAGGCCAACAACAACGGCAACAGCGACGGCGACGTTATCTATTCAACCTTCGTCACCACGCTCCCCGCCACCGATTACACTTTCAGCATCACGCCCACTGCGCGCGTCATCACGCCCGGCGGCACAGCCGTCTATACCTTGCTCGTCACGCCTTCGGGCGGCTTCACAGGCCAAGTCAACCTCAGTCTCGGCGTGTTGCCGCCAGGCGTGAGCGCGAGTATCAGCCCTTCAGTTATCAATCTCACAGACGCATCCACGCAGGCCGCGACCTTGACCATCAACACGACGGCCGCCGCACCGCTCGGCACGATCACTTTGATCCCCAGCGCATCGAGCGGCGTGTTGGCCCGTTCAGCCGAAGCGACTTTGACCATCGCCAGTCCCGCGAGCGCAGACCTCGCCGTGACTAATTCCGATTCGCCCGACCCCATCACGACCGGCGGCAGTTTGACTTATCGCATCGTCGTCACCAACAACGGGCTCGCCACGGCAACGAACGTGACGCTCACCGATGCGCTGCCCGCGAACGTCACCTTCGTCTCAGCCACGCCGGCACAAGGAACATGCACGGGCACGACGACGATCAACTGCGCGCTCGGTTCGCTGGCCGTGAATGCAAGTGCGACCGTCAATGTCGTCGTCCAACCGCAGGCGACGGGCACGCTCAATAACACTGCGAATGTCGCGGGCGCGGAGGCTGATCCGTTGGCGAACAACAACAGCGCGACGACAAGCACGACCGTCAACGCGCCCGCGGCCGGCCCGACGTTGACCGATCCGAATCTGTCCGTCCGCACCGTTGTGATCGGCTTGAATCAACCGATCACGCTGGCCTTCATCGGCAGCAATGACTTCTTCGTGTTGGAGAAGACAACGGGCAAAGTGCAGCGCATCACGAACGGTGCGCTCGCCAGCACCGTGCTAGACCTGCCGGTCAACTCGAACTCCGAGCGCGGTCTCTTAGGCATCGCCTTGCATCCGAGTTTCCCGGCGAACCCGCGCGTCTATCTTTATTGGACAGAGAGCAGCACCGGCGCGGACTCCGCGCTCGTGGACGACGTGCCCATGTCGCCGCCGCTCGGCAATCGCGTGGACAGTTATCTCTGGAATGGCGCGACGCTCACCTTCGAGCGCAACCTGATCAAACTGCGCGCTTATCAGGCCGATGAGACGACGCATCGCGGCAATCACGACGGCGGCATCATACGCTTCGGCCCCGACGGCAAACTCTACATCGTCATCGGCGACAACGGCCGGCGCGGCATGTTGCAGAATCTACAGTTCGGCCCTTCGCAATTGCCGCAAGGGCCGACCGTGCCGGATGATCAATTCGGCGGCCCTGACCCCGACGACGCGCACCTGACCGGCGTCATCTTGCGGCTCAACGACGACGGCACAACGCCAACCGACAATCCGTTCTTCAATGTGAGCAGCGGGCTGACGGGCCAAGCCGCGACGAACGTGAAAAAGGTTTTCGCCTACGGCGTGCGCAACAGCTTCGGCATGGCCTTCGATCCTTTGTCGGGCCAACTCTGGACGCAGGAGAACGGCGACGATACTTTTGACGAGATCAATCGCGTCGAAGCGGGCTTCAACGGCGGTTGGATACAGTTGATGGGGCCGTCGAGCCGTGTCGCGGAATACAAGGCCATCGAAGTCGCGCGCGGCAACAGCTTGCAGCAGGCACGCTGGCCGCCCGACCGTCTGGCCGATACGCCGCAAGCGGCGCTAGCGCGGCTCTTCATGTTGCCCGGCGCGCATTACACCGAGCCGGAGTTCAGTTGGAAATATGCGCTCGCGCCGGCCACCATCGGCTTCGTGCGTGGCCGCGCGCTCGGCCCGCAGTACGAAGGCGATCTGTTCGTCGGCGCGTCGCGCACGACGTTGCTCAACGGTTTCCTGTTCCGTTTCAGACTCGCGTCTGATCGGCGCAGTCTGTCATTCACGGATGCGCGCCTCGCCGACAAGGTGGCGGACAATAACGACAAGTTCGACGCGACCGAGAGCGAGAGCTTACTGATCGGACACGACTTCGGCGTGACGACCGACGTGCAGACCGGCCCGAACGGCGACCTCTATCTCGTCTCGCTCTCCAGCGGTGCGGTTTATGAAATCTCGGCCGCCAAACAGAGTACGCTGCAATTCAGCGCGGCAAACATTTCGGCGGGTGAAGGCAGCGGGCACGCGACCGTGACTGTGACGCGCACGGGCGACACCACCGGCGCAGCCGCGATTGATTACGCGACCGTTGACGACCCGGCCGCCGTGCGTTGCGACGACACGACGACGAAGCCCGGCGTCGCTTTCGCGCGCTGCGACTATGCGACCAGCATTGATACCTTGAACTTCGCGCCCGGCGAAACGAGTAAGACGTTCGACATTCCCTTGATTGATGACGCGCACGTCGAGGGCGCAGAGACCGTCATGCTCCGGCTGTCTAATCCAAACGCCGCGACGCTCGGCGCGCAAAGCACGACGACGCTCACGATCACAGACAATGATGTGACCGCCGGTGCAAACCCGATCTTCACGACGCCGTTCTTCGTGCGCCAGCAGTATCTCGATTTTCTCGCGCGCGAGCCGGAACAGGGTGAGCCGTGGTCGGGCGTCTTGAATCGTTGCCCGGACGTGAATAACCTCGACCCCAATAGTCCGAGTGCAGGGTGTGACCGCATCCTCGTCTCGTCGTCATTCTTCGGCTCGCCGGAGTTTCGCTTGAAGGGTTACTTCGTCTTTCTGTTCTACAAAGTGGCCTTCAATCGGTTGCCGCAGTATGCTGAATTCATCCCCGACATGCGCGGCGTGACGGGCCAGACGAGCGCCGAAGTCTATGCGAAGAGGGCCGCCTTCACCGACACCTTTGCCGGGCGGCTTGAGTTCCGCAACGTCTACGACGGATTGTCCAACACGGCTTACGTTGACGCGCTGCTCGCGCGCTATGGGCTAACGACGATCATGACGCCCGATCCCGCCAATCCGGACGGCACGACGATGGTCACGTTGACGCGCAACGATCTCGTCAATCGCTTGAGCACGAACGCGCTCACACGCGCGCAAGTCTTGCGCGCCATCGTGCAGAGCCGCGAGGTAGATACGGCCGAGTTCAATCGTGCGTTTGTGGCGATGCAATACTACGGCTACTTGCGGCGGACGCCGGATAGCGGCGGGTACAATGGTTGGCTCACGTATCTAAACACGCACCCGACGGACTTCCGCACGATGGTCAACGGCTTTGTGAACTCAATCGAATATCGGCTGCGCTTCGGGAGCGCGAATTAGTTCACGTCTAGTCTATGCGGTTTGAGCGCGCCAGCAATTTGCGACGCGCTCAAATTGCTTTTAGTCTGACCTCGTTGGCGGCGGCCTAGGTCAGTACCGCCTGCTGCAAGCGGGCGGGTACTGCATACGCTACCACGACCCGCCCGCTACCGCAGGCGGTACTGACCCAGACACACAATTGCACACTGCTCTAACGTAGGCCGAGCATGAGGAGGGCCGAGCGGTCGAAGGGTTCGCCACCGCGCGCGGCCCAGTCGTGGTAAGCCGCGAGCTCTTCCGTGTGGACGGGCCGGTTGCCGAGGCGCGCGGCCGGCGTCTTCTCAAAGGCATGTTCGGTCAACGGCAGATGCGCCGCGCGGACGTGCAACTGCGCGGCGTCAGCGAGCGCACGTTCCGCCGTCTCTACGTCGGGGAACAGTTCCTCATAAGCCAGCAGATGCCAGACGGTCGTGCCCGCGCTCGCTTCGACCGCCAGCACGCGCAGCAGCCCGAAGCCGCTCTCAAGCTGAAAAATCAGATCGTCACCCGGCACAAACGTTAATGACATAATGATGCCTCCGCGTGGCGCAGCTTAGCATAAGACATTTATCCACTGACAAACGCGCGCAAGATCGGTAGTATTGGCCGCACGGAGAATGAGTCGGATGAGCCAGCCCGAACGGGAGGCGAATCATTACACGACGTTGGGCGTGGACGCGGATGCGTCGGCGCGCGAGATCGAGCGCGGCTATAAGCGGCTCGCTGCCGCGCATCATCCCGACCGCGGCGGCGACGAGGAGCGCATGAAATCGCTCAACGAAGCTTATCGTGTCCTGCGCGATGATGAACGGCGTACCGCTTACGATGCCACACGGCAACAACCCGCGCGCATATTCGTGCCTAGCACGTCGCCCTCGGCGACGGCCGATGCAATCGGCGGGCGCTTAATCGGTGCGCTGCTCTGTCTCTTTGGCGGCTTAGTGTTGCTGTGCCTCGTGCGTTTCCAATACGTGGTGTTTTTGTGGCCCTTGGCGTTGCTCGGTCTCGCCGTGATGTTCTTCGGCGTCTGGATGGCGCATGCGGCGCTCGCTTACGCGCGCTCAGGCTTCGCGCCCACGCATCTCGCGCGGCGCACGGCTTGGGCACAGGAGACGGCCTTCTGGGCGGCGGTCTTCGGCGGTCTCTACTTGCTCTATTTGCTGCTGACTGCGAGTTGATTTGCACGATGCTGACCGGACTCGATCTACTTTTTCTCGAAGTCAACAACCTGCAAGACTCGGTTGAGTTTTACCGTTTGCAGTTGGGCTTCGAGGTGGAGAATGTCGCGGCCACAGCCGAGCCACCAATGGCGACTTTGCGCGCGGGCAGTTTGCGCGTGATGCTCGCCGAGCAACCGCTCACGATGGCGCGGCGCGGGCGCGGCGTGCATTTCTTCATCGGCGTTAATGATGTGGATGTATATTACGCGCAACTGCGTGCGCGCGAGCTAGAGGTCGCGCCGCCGTGCGACGAAGGCTGGGGCGGGCGTTTCGTCACGCTGGAAGACCCCGACCGTTATCGCTTCTTCTTCGTCACGTGGCACGAGAGTGCGCCGGCGGATGCCGCGAACGGCCGGCACATTTCTTTCGACGAGCAACGATCATGAGACAGCAAAGAGAGACCCGGCGCATCAAGACCAGCCTCTCATGCAATTGGGGCGTGACTGAAGATTGCCCGCGCAACGGCACGATCACCAGTCTCAGCTCCAAAGGCTGCTTCGTGCAGACGAAGGCCGCCATCAGCGAGGGCGCAAAACTCTTCATCAATTGTTGGCTGCCCTCGCGCCGTTGGTTTCCTCTACGCGGCCAGATCGTCTACCACATCCCCCGCGTCGGCTTCGGCCTCACCTTCGCTGACATGACCGACAGCGATCACGAAATGCTCAACCTGCTGCTTGATTATTATGAGTCGGAACGACAGTTGGCAGCACCATCTGAAGACGACGATAAAGACGAAAATGACGAAGGCCGCCATGCCTGAATGGCGGCCTTCGTCGGCGCAGGCGTCGGTAAAGGGATAAAGGAGAAACCCTCTACCCCCGGCCCTGCGAAGTAAGCTGTCCGTGGTCAGTTGTCCATAGTCAGTTGTTCTCTGTATCGTCCGTTGTCAATTTCATCTTTAGCGTGCAACACACGCCAGTAGCGCAACGGACAACTGACCACTGACACCGGACAACTCCTTTATTTCGTCTCGGACATGGCCGCGATGTAGCAGCCGTGCGCGGTCGCGCTCAAGGGGTCTTTGGCCATGCGCACGTCCGAAATCTCGATGGGGAACTCGCCGCCCGCCGCGAGCATCTGCTCGAACTTTTGTAGGAAGCCCACCGGTCTGGCCGTGCCGCCCGCCAAGACCACCGGCATCGGCCGGTCGATCTTCGGCAGTTGACTGGCCGAGCGGAACTCGGCGCGCAGTTGATCGATCAGCGATTGCAGCACGTCCTCGTAGTAGATGTGCAGCGCACGCGAAAGATCGTCTTTGGGCGCGCGTGAGAGATCGAGGTTCTCCTCTTTCTCCAACCGCACCTTTGTCATGTTGCCCTCACCCAGCACTTCCGTCACGTTGCGATCAATGTAGTCGCCGCCCTTCGGAATGCTGAACGTGATCATCGGCATGGACATGAACGAGACCGACACGTTGCACATGCCGCCGCCGAAGCTGATGCCGATACCGGTGAAATTCTCGTCCTGCAACTCGGAGAAGATCACCGCCTGCCCTTCGTTCAAAGGCTTCGCGTTATAACCCAAGCTTTGCAGGAAACTCTTCAGTACCGCTTGGTGATAGACGAGTTTGCCGTTGACGCCGTCGCCCTTGCCGGGCACGCTGTAATAGAGGACTTCGTTCTTGCGCGCACGCGGCACGAGCCGTTGCACGATCAGTTGCAGGATGTGTTGGCTGTGCTGTTCCTGCGGGTTCAAGAGGCCGTCGCGCATCGGCCGGCGCGCATCCACGTTCATGAAGCTGGCGAGAAAGTCCGTGTCGTTGCCATAGACGTAGATGTGCTTGCAGTTGCGCTCATAAACCATCTGCTTCTGCTTGAGCACGCTCTCGATCATGTCCGACGCGGGCACGGCGACGAACGCATTCAACTCGCGGCGCGCAGCCTTGCGCTCGGCGCTGTCGGCGATGACGATGCGGCTCGTGCCGATGTCTAAGCCGACCGCGCCCGCCTTGGGCGTGAGTTGTTCGACCTTAACCCCTTGCGGCTGATTCTTCTCTTGGTTTCTCTCTTCCATGACGTTCTCCTTTTTTTAGTTAGCGGGGGCGGCAGTTCAGGCGACCGCTTCCCGGTTGTCCTTGTTGTTACTGCGCGTGCGACTCACCTCGGCCTCATCAGGCGTCGAGGTGCGGAGCTTACGCGCCAGCTCCATCTGTTGCCGGTAACGCTCGCGCATCTGCCGGCGTAAATCATCAGGTTTCGCATTGATGGCGGCCGCACGACGGTTGAACTCAGCAACAGCCGCGACTGCGCCGGGCCACATCGCGCCGCCCAGTTGCGCGATGATGTCGTCGTCGTAGGTGAAACCGAACTCGCTGATCGCGACGGGCGCGATCTGATACTTGTCGGACAAGCCCATTGCGGCGAACGGGAAGTTGTGCGCCCAGTCGTGGTGATAACAGACGCGCATGTTGTCGGGGTTGACCGAGACGAGGCCATGCACGACGCAATCGGCGTCGTCGATCTCATAGCGGCTGCGCAGGATTTGCGTGAGCAGGCGACCGGCGACGAGTTGCGCTTCGGTTAACTGTTCTTCGTGCGCATCGCTGCGCGTCTCGAAACAGACGCCGAGGAAACTCTCGTTCAAGCCAACATAGACGCCTTGCTTGTCCGCCCAGACGGAATGACCCGCGTGGTTCGCCGCCTGCTCGTCGCGCACGATGCGATAGATTTGGCCGAAGCGGTCGATCACGTAGTTGTAAGCGCGTCTGCGTTGGACGTATTGCAACAGCCCGCGCGTGTGCGTCTCGATGGACTCATTGTTGTCGGCGGTGAACTCAACGAGATCGCTCTCCGACGTGTGATAGACGATGCCGACCGGATCCCGGCGCGCTTCGCCTTGCGCCCGCAAGTTTGTTTTATCCTCGGCGTGGGACAGCACGTAATAGGCGCGCTGGTGATTGTCCGTCTCGTACTCGGTCGAGATGCGCCCGCCATTGCTGTAGCGTTCGTAATTATCTTTGCGCTCGACCTGCCAAACTTTTTCCGGTTTGTAATCGGGCAGATAGTTGGCCATGCTCTCGGCATAGACGACACCGAGACCGCCGCCGCGCGTGTTGGTCTGATTCGACTTGCCATAACGACCTGCGAGATAGCTGTTGGCACGATGCACCGACCATGCTGTCGCAGAGTAGAGGCCGAAGATAAGGAGCGCGACGAGCGCGAGACCGGCGACGTGGAAGAGGTGGCGCGCTTGATAGAAGCCGAAATAGATGCGCGCGGCGCGCGGCGCTTTGTGCTGGTCGAGAAGGCGCAGCCGCTCGCGTGCGCTGTCAGGGAGTTGTCGGTTGATCTCCTGCACGATGAGGCGATAGAGGAGGAGATCGAGCAAGCAGTCGTAATACTTCGTGCCGAGTAGCGAACGTTTGATGACGGGGAGGCGCTCAAGCCATCCGTCGAGCTTAGCGGCGAGGGCGGTTTGCCGTGTGAGCGTGTTGTTGAGGAAACGCAGGCGCACTTCAGGACGCGCGAAAAAGTGCGCGTAACGCTCGACGACTTTCGACTGCCGTAAGGTTGTTTCCGCGATTGGCCTCATAACCTTGTGACTGATGGGGCGGACAGTGACAGGGACATTTAACGCGAGCCTTGGACGTTACTGGGCCGCTGCTTCCGCGACGAGGAAACTATCGGCCGCGCCTTTGGCTCGCAGTTGTGCGCCGTAGCTTGCAGCCTCGGCGCGGTCGGCAAAACGGCCCGTCTGGACGCGATACCACGTGCCGCGCTTCGGCAACTCGACCGCCACGACCTGCGCCGCAAACCCGGCCGCCTGCAAATGCGCCGCGCGCTCGTTCGCTTCCACCGTGTTGTTGAATGAGCCGACTTGGAGTGTGAACTTGCCGGCGGCATCGGTCTGCGCCACACGCGCGGGCGCGGGTGCGGGTTGGACTGCGACGGGTTTAGGTTGGGCCTCTGCCGGCGCGCTCGGCTGGTCGGCGACAACCTGCGTCATCTGCACAGTGGTGTTCGCCGGCGCGGGCGCAGCTTGTGCCGGTTCGACTGTGCGCGCAGCCCTTGCGGCCGGTTGCGGCTGCGCGCTCTGATTGGTCGCTTGATTGCCGGTCGTGTTTTCGCGTGCTGGCTGCGCCGCCGCGCTGCTGAGTTGCTCGGCCGAACTGGTCATGCCGTTCAGCGCAACGACGAGGGCGATGAAGCCCAGCCCGCACAGGAGTAGCCACAGCGGCGACACGCGCATGAGGCGCACGCCCAGACTGTATTTGTCATGCTCGACGGGGCGCACAAGGTCTGCGCGGGTGAATTGCGGCGTATACTCCTGCGGCATCTGAAACGAGCCTGAGTCCGCGAGCGCGGGCGCAGGCTGGCCCGCCAACGCCGCTTGGGCTGCGCTGTGCTGCGCTGGTGCAGCGATCTCTACCGGCGCAACTTCCATGCTCGACGCAGG
>JANMAD010000102.1:0-6348 GCA_031359515.1 Acidobacteriota bacterium
CGGAATGGGCCGGCATCTTAACACGTCCCCAGAAACGTGCAACAGAATTACATAACCATTAGCAGTGCGTATTTAAGTGCGACTGCACGATGATGCGGCATAGCAGATGAGCGGTGGGCGCGGAATAATACCGGAGCGACAAGACATTACAGCGCAAGTTGGATGCTTGCGTGGGAGCAGGCGGAACTCCTTTGTGTGATGAAGCAGTGCTTCCATTGAATGACGCTCAACCCTCAACTCTCAACATTAGATTCTGCCGTTGTCATGTCAGACGCGCCTCCAAGTTTGTAGATGGCGCGAACCACAGGATACTGCCACTGCAAGGGGTAAATCCAAAATGCAAGTACAACTTTCGATTTAATGAAGGCTACAAGCACTTCTGCCCCGCCCATTATGGCGGGCCGCGCTCCTAAGATTTCATATTCTTCATTAAGTATCGGGCTATCAAGGTCGATATTCATCGTCAGAATATCTTCTGTTTCAAATGCTGGCGGAGTGACGCCACGCTGGATTTGTTCAATAGCGATTGCCACGAGTGCGTTGTATCCAACAAAGGACTTGCGGTTACAGTAGGAGATAGATTTCACCGTTCCTGATTGCTGCGTAGGTAGTGGAGTCTTATCATTGCTGCTGCTCCGCCAAAACTCAGCGACTAAAAGTTTGTCGTCAATTTCCCATACAGCTATTGAACTGTGTTCGTAGGCAAGCCCCCAATGCGAAGGTGGCCCAATGATTTCTTTTACCTTGGCAAATGAATCGCCTAATTTAATTCCGAATACTGTGCCCTCGAATGCAGTGCCAGAGGGTAATGGATAAGCAATCAGTCCATCCACTGTATCAAAATGCTGGTCGTAGGAGATTTCTATTCCCTCTGAGTAATAGTGTTCAATGTTCCAACCTGTAGCGTCAGACTTGCCAAGTACCTCTAAAACACGCTCTCGTGCGTCGCCAATTTTTACGGGGAAATTATTCTCAAGGCTTACGGCTCTAATTTTTAATAACCCGAAGCGTTCCCTCCACATTATTTCAATGTGGTCTTCCGGCGCAGTTTCATTTGGAGGGATATTGGTATCACCCAATCTTGTATAAATTACGCCAGCCCTAACGGTAATTTTTCCGTATTGAAAATCCTTCCGAATGAAGTACGGTTTTTTCGGAGTATTCATTATTTGAAGCAACCCTATTTCATGCCCATCAACTTGATGAGATGTAAGTTCTAACTGTGGGATTTTGTTGAGTTGTACTTGTCTGAGGAAGTCATGAAGATCGGCGTTTGTTTTCTTATTAGGATCATTCTCTACGCCGTAAACAGTTTTATCATTTGCGATTCCAAACACAATGCATCTATCGCCTTCGTAGAAGGAGTTGCTCAGACACAGAATGTCATGAAGTAACTTTGCATTGTTTTCATGGAATTCTCGTTTGAAATCAAGCGACTCGGATTCTTTTTGAGAAAGAAGGCTTTGTATATTGAGCATGGTTTCTTTACCTACCTTTAGATGTGCTAGGCATGGTGTTGCTATTCATAACGCATTCATTAAATCATCAGGACGTTCGCTAGTACAGTACCTTTTGTTCATAGTCATCATTAAGAAAACACTTCCTCAAAAGGAAACGGTCGGAGAGTTCAACGACTCTCCAACCGTTTCTGGGGAATAGGGTTTGACTCGTTAGCAGGTCAGGGCGTAACCATCCACCACAGCATGCTTAATCGCGCGTGAGTCGGACGCTGCCGTTGACGCCGTGGATGCTGATGGGTGCGCCGCCGGTGCCGATCTGCCCGTGCCATGTGGCGTGACCTTCGTGCGTGAGTGCGACGTTCGGCAGATCGTTGGTAACGTTGCCGTTCAGGCCGCGCACGGTGAGATCGGCGTTCACTTCGTCTGCGAGGCGCAACTCGACGCGCCCGTTGACGCCGGAGACTTTCAGGCCCTCATCATCCAATTGTGCGAGACCGAGCCTGACCGCGCCGTTGACGCCGCTTATCTCGGCCGCGCCTGTCGCGCGCTCGATCTCGACCTTGCCGTTGATGCCGCTTATATGCACCGCGCCGTCCAAGTCGCCGACCGTCACGCGCCCGTTGACGCCGCGTGCGGTCAACTCAACCTGCCGGGGCAGTTTCAAGGTCACACTCTGGCGCGCTTTGTCGCCGCCGTTGAACCAGCGCCAGAACTTCCAGCCATCGCGATTCTGACCGCGAATCGTCAGGCTCGTCCCGCTCTGCTGCACGCTGATCTGATGACGCTCTAAAGCATCTTCATCGCGCGTGGTGCTGGTGATGTGGACTTCAGCGGTGTTGTCATCGCTCGTGGTCACTTCGACGGGGCCGTTGATGCCTGAGACCTCGACGCGTGCGCCCGGCGCGAGTTGATAACTCTGGTTCAACTCATAACGCCCCTCGCCCTTCGAGCCAAAGCCAAGTTGCCGCCCCGCGACCCACGCCACCGCGACAAGGACGAGCACGATAAAGATTCTGCCTTTCATCTGCTGTTAATCTCCTGTTTGACTATGCGCAAAAGAATATGTTGAAGACCGCTGCTGCTACGTGTTGCTGGGCTGATGCATAAGGGGAAACGAACAAACGCGGCGGCCGGTTCAGTCTATTTTACGGCACGGGTCGCGCGTCTCGTTAGGGACGGTAGAGTATAGCCCACAACGCGAGGCGTATGCTCAGCAGAGTAGGAGAGAAATAAAAAGCCAGCCACGAAATCACACGAAACAACACGAAGCAATGTCACGAAGTTCGTGGTCTTTGTTTGTGCTGCTTCGTGTGGTGCGCGTGGATATTGCCTCTACTGCTGAGCATGCATAGCCGCTGTTTCGCCTCTATCGGGGCTTGATGGTTATCAGTTAGAAATGCATGACCCGCGCACGTTCGACGCTCAGTTGCTCAAGCGCGCGGTCGGCCTCTTGCACGTCGAGTTTGCGTAGGAGGATGAGCGTGTCCAGCACGAGTTGATCGTTCCAGTATCTGCGCCCGTTCAGGAAGATGAGGTCGCGGCTTTTGTCCACCAGACGCTGTTTGAGCGCGGGATCGCCCAGCCCGACCAAGCCGCTCAGCGCGTGATACTGCAATGAGATCGATTCGTCGTCGAGATAACCAATGAAGAGCGGGCGCAAGTCCGTATGCTCGCGCAGGCGTGCGCTCAAGCCGTCGAGTGCGCGTGCGCGCACGCTCTGCTTGCGATCATTCTTCGCCGTCTCGACAAACAGCGCGTAGATGTCCGCGTCGTCCGACTTTTTCGCCAACGCGGCGGTCGCGCGCAGACGCACCGCGTCGTTCGTGTCGTTCCGCAACGCTTCCATCAACGCGCGTTGCACTTCGCGCTCATCCACCGCTTTCGCGAGCGCGGCAACGGCCGTCTGCCGCACGGCATTGCTCTTGTCGGACGCCAATGCATGCAACAGTATGTCGCGCACGCTGCGGTCACCGGCATAGTTGCGCGCGAGCGCACGCATGGCGGTCGTGCGCGTTGAATCGCTCTTGCTCGCATCCGCCGCTTTAATGAAGACGGCGCGCACCTCCGGCTCGTTGGCGTAAGGCGCGAGCGCACGCGCCGCAGTCTGCTCGACACTGCTGCTCTGCTCCGTCTGCAAAGCTTCGACGAGCGCGGCGCGGGCCTGCGGCTGTGAAGCATGCATGGCGAGATCGCGCGCTATCTCCATGCGCGCAGAGGAACGCGCGCCCGTCTTCAAACTACTGATTAGCTCCGCGACGCTGCGCCCACGCGCAAGCCGCACTGTGCCGGTCACGTCGGAGATGGCCACGGATGCGCCGCCCGTGCCGACCTTCGCGCGGAAATCAGCGTGATTCATCTCGCCTTGCACCGCGACGTTCGGCACGTCCACATAGACCTTGCCCTTGATGTTCGTCGTTTGCAGTTCCGCGTTCAACTCATCGAGGAAGCGCACAGAGACCCGGCCGCTCACGTCCTGCACACGCACACCTTGCCCGCCGAGCCGCGCCAGATTCAGCACGACGCTGCCGCTCACGCGCGCAATGTCGGCCGCGCCCGCGGACTGCGCCACGCTGACGTTGCCGCTCACGCCCTGCAAATGTATCGCGCCATCCATGTCGCCGATGGTCACGCTGTCACGCGCGTTATTGATCGTCAACTCGCTGCGGCGCGGCAACTTCAAAGTGACGCTGTGGCGCGTGTCGTCGTAATCGCGCGCCGTCTTATCGGGGCCGCGTAAAGTAAGACTGTTGCCCGCGCTCTCGACCGTCAGCTTGCGCGCGTTCGCGCCGTAGGCATAGCTGAGAATGCGCACTTCAGCCGGGCCGCTATCAAGCGGCTCGATGCGGATGGGGCCGTCTATGTTCGTCAACTCCACCCGCGCCCCGGCCGCGAGCGGATAAGTCTGCTTCAACTCTTCGCGCTCAATCTGATCATCGTCGAACCAAATGCCCGGCCCTTCGATGTTGATGTCGGGAATCTCTACGTTGATCGGCGGCAACGGCGCGATGTTTATCGCCGGTAGCGCGAAGCTTATATCCGGCATGAGCGGCACATTGACGCGGACTTCGGGCGCGATGACGATCTCCGGGCGCACACTGATTTCAGGGCGCGCGGCGGGCGCGGGCGTCTGCGCTACGACACCGGCAGACGGCGCGAGCGCGAGCGCGCAGACGAGGGCGGGGATAAGCTTGCGTCTCATGACTTTTATTCCTCGTGGCAATTTAGGGGCAAGTGGCGACTACCGTCGTGAGTCGGGTCAAGCGCACGGGTTGGTTGAACGAGTCGAGCGTGATCTGCGCTTGCCCGTTGCCATGCCGCGCCTCGACGCGATGATTGACCGGCGTGCCTTGTTGTTGTGCGCCGTCTTTGACCGTGAAATCGGTCTGCACCGCGCCGTTGTATGAAGAGATAAAGGCGGTGAAGCCGGGCGAGCTGTCGGGCACGGACATGTTGACTTCACCTTCGACCGACTTCAGACGATAGCGCCCGTTGTTGCTGATCGCGCCGGTGTAAGTGATGTTGGAGCTTGTCGTCGTCGCGTCCACGTCGCCGCTGATGCCGGCGAGTTTGATCGCGCCGCGCGCGTTCGCCACGTCCACGCGCCCGCGCACGCATTCGATGTTCATGTCGCCGTTGATCGAGACGGCGCGCACGTCGCCGCTCGCGCGGCGCACGGTGATGTCGCCGCTGGAAGCGGAGACGTAGGCCAGCCCCGTCACGTCCTCGACCGTCACGCTGCCGCTACGCGCGTGGACTTCGAGCGCGCCCACGTGACTGACTTTGATGTCGCTGCTGCTGCTCGTGATGTTTACGGGGCCATCCACGTTCGACACCGTGAGGTCGCCCGAACGCACTTCGATAGCGCTCAACTCGGCATAGCGCGGAATTTTCACGTCGAGATTGATCTCGCCGCCGCCACCACTGCTAGCTGCGCGCGGCTCGCCCGGTTGCGGGGGGCGCGGGGCTTGCGCCGGACGGGCCGGTTGCGGCGTTTGCGCACGTGGCGCACGTCCCTCTCCGTTCGGCCTGACGATCACTCTGGGCACGATGATCACATTGCTCTCCGGGCTGGGCGTCTTCTCTTTCTCCTTCTCCTTCTCCTTGTCCGTCGGTTTAGCCGCTGGCGTTTGTTCCCCGCCCCCTTGGCCGAAGCCAATGCCGCTGCCCGTCCCGAAGCCGATGGCCGGCATCATCTCGAAGTTATATTCCATCCCCGGCGAGAACAGTGTGCGCCGTTGCCCGCGCCCCACCACGGCGAGCGCGAGAATCGAGCGCGCTTGCGGGTCGGCGGTCAGTTCGACTTGAATCGCCTCCGCGCCTTTCTCGCTCGTGGCGACGGCTTCAACCGTGTCGCGCTCCCAGCCAGTGATCGTGATGCGCCCGTAGCGATTGCTGATCGCGACCTTGCTGCCGCGCTCCAATTTGACGGAGACGCGCCCCGCAGAATTATTGATGGCCACAGAGCCTTGCCCGTCCTGAGCGAAGGCAGCGAGCGGTTGCAACGCCAGCCCACAGGCGAGCGCGCAGATGATGAAAGAAGTTTTAAGAGTTCGCAGTTTCATAACAGCTAATTCCATTCGTGAATGATTTGTCCGTTGTCCGTCGTCAGTTGTCCGTTGCGCTTTTGACGTGGCTTACTTGACTGAGATGAGAATGACAACCAATCGGGCACAAAGAACAACTGACGACGGACAACGGACAGTCTTTCCTTTAAGCTTCTAATTATCACAGTCCGACCTCTGCCGGCGACGGCAGAGAGGCCGTGACCGAATCGCGCAGCCGTTCGATCTGTGCGCCGACAGCGCGCAGTTTCGCTTCGATCTTCTCGTAGCCGCGATCAATGTGATAGACGCGCTCGATGATGGTCTCGCCCTGCGCGACGAGACCG